>NZ_RZRY01000786.1:0-2648 GCF_003998035.1 Mesorhizobium sp. M2A.F.Ca.ET.039.01.1.1
GGAACCCCGACATTCCCGGCCCCCACCGCCTCGCCGAGGCCGTGGCGGGACGCGACCAGGCGATCCAGTTCGACATCTTCAATCGCCGCGCGCTCGATCTGCTTTCGGCCGCCGCCAGCGAAGCGGCGCTGTCCGGCGACCTCGCCAGGGCCAAAACCCTGTCTGAGGCTTGGCAGGAGGCGCTTAACACGATATCTGAGGCCGAGACCTACAATCTCGACAAGAAGCAGCACGCCCTGACCATGATCGACCGCCTGAATTCTGCGATGCGAATGTGACGGCCCGTTCGATGCATGCCGTTGGCCCACTTTCGGGCGGCCTGCATTGGCCTCGGGATGGCAATCGACGTTCCGATGCGATATCCACCGCCACAACTCACATTCAGATATTCATGACGGTTCATTCATGTCACGCGACACATTCTACATCACGACCGCGATCTCCTATCCGAACGGCAAGCCTCATATCGGCCATGCCTATGAGCTGATCGCCACCGACGCGCTTGCCCGCTTCCAGCGGCTCGACGGCAAGGACGTGTTCTTCCTGACCGGCACCGACGAGCACGGCATCAAGATGCTGCAGACGGCGCGCAAGGAAGGCATCGCGGCGCGCGAGCTCGCCGACCGCAATTCGGCCGAGTTCAAGCGCATGGCGAGCGCGCTGAACGCTTCCAACGACGATTTCATCCGTACCACCGAGGAGCGGCATTATGCGTCCTCCCAGGCGATCTGGAAGGCGATGGCCGCCAATGGCGACATCTACAAGGGTGGCTATGCCGGCTGGTATTCGGTGCGCGACGAGGCCTATTACGGCGAGGAGGAGACCGAGGTCCGCGCTGACAATGTGCGCTACGGGCCGCAGGGAACGCCTGTCGAATGGGTCGAGGAGGAAAGCTATTTCTTCCGCCTGTCGGCCTATCAGGACAAGCTCATCGCGCTCTACGAGAGCCAGCCCGATTTCATCGGTCCGGCCGAGCGTCGCAACGAGGTGATGAGCTTCGTCAAATCCGGGCTGAAGGACCTGTCGGTCTCGCGCACCACCTTCGACTGGGGCGTGCCGGTGCCTGGCGACGAGAAGCATGTGATGTATGTGTGGGTCGACGCCTTGACCAACTACATCACCGGCATCGGCTATCCCAATGAAAACGATGATAAATGGCGTTTCTGGCCAGCCGACGCGCACATCATCGGCAAGGACATCGTGCGCTTCCACGCGGTCTATTGGCCGGCGTTCCTGATGTCGGCGGGAATTCCGCTGCCGAAGCGCGTCTTCGGCCACGGCTTCCTGTTCAACCGCGGCGAGAAGATGTCGAAGTCGGTCGGCAACGTCATCGACCCGTTCACGATGGTGGACCATTACGGCGTTGACCAGGTGCGCTATTTCTTCCTGCGCGAGGTGCCGTTCGGTCAGGACGGCAACTACAGCCATGAGGCGATCGTCAACCGCACCAACGCGGATCTCGCCAATGGCCTTGGCAATCTGGCGCAGCGGTCGCTGTCCATGATCGCCAAGAATTGCGGCGGTGCGGTGCCGAAGCGCGACGAGCTGGCGGAGGCCGATACGGCGATCCTCGACCAGGCGATCGAAGCGCTGGCCGTTTCGCGCCGGGCGATGGCGGAGCAGGGCATCCATCTGGCGTTGGCCGCGATCTTCGGCGTGGTGGCGGAAGCGGACCGCTATTTCGCTTCCCAGGAGCCGTGGGCACTGAAGAAGACCAATCCGGAGCGGATGGAAACGGTCTTGTGGACAACGGCCGAACTGGTGCGACGCGTGGCACTCCTTTGCCAGCCCTTCATTCCGGGATCGGCGGCCAAGCTGCTCGACCTGCTGGCCGTGCCTGCGGGCAAGCGTGCTTTCGAGCACATCCATGCCGACCAAGCGCTGGTGCCCGGCGCCGCGTTGCCGGCGCCGGAGGGCGTGTTCCCGCGTTATGTCGAGCAAGGCGCCTGATGCTGGTCGACAGCCACTGCCATCTCGACTTTCCGGACTTTGCCGAGGAGCGGGCGGCTATCGTCGCCCGCGCCCTCGCCGCCGGGGTAGGCCGCATGGTCACGATCTCGACGCGCGTGAGGCGCTTTCAGCAGATCCTTGAAATCGCTGAAACTTTCAACGAGGTCTATTGCTCGGTCGGCACTCATCCGCACAATGCGGCGGAAGAGCTCGACGTCACCGCCGACGAGCTGGTCCGGCTTTCCGGTCACCCAAAGGTCGTGGCGATCGGCGAGGCCGGACTGGATTACCACTATGACAAGGCGCCGCGCGATGCGCAGGCGCAAGGTTTTCGCACCCATATCGCCGCTGCGCGCCGGACCGGCCTGCCGCTGGTCATCCATGCGCGCAATGCCGAGGACGACATGGCGTCGATCCTCGAGGACGAGACAGGGAAGGGCGCCTTCCCCTTCATTCTGCACTGTTTTTCGTCTGGACGCAGGCTGGCCGAAGTCGGCGTGGCGCTGGGCGGCTATGTCTCCTTCTCCGGCATCCTGACCTTCAAGAATTCCCCCGAGTTGCGCGCTATCGCGGCTGATGTTCCGCGTGACCGGCTCCTGGTCGAGACGGACGCGCCCTACCTCGCGCCGATCCCGCATCGGGGAAAACGCAACGAACCGGCCTATGTCACGACCACGGCGATGGTTCTTGCCGAGACC
>NZ_RZRY01000787.1:0-2644 GCF_003998035.1 Mesorhizobium sp. M2A.F.Ca.ET.039.01.1.1
TCGCATTGCTGCACGACAGGGACAAACAGGTCCTTGCCGGCTGCGGCGGCATCGACCTTGGCGCGGAATATGAATTCGTCGTGGCGCGCGTCCTCGAGTCGGCCCGACCAGGAGATTTCCTTGACCGCGGCGTCGTGCTGACTGGCATGCGCATCGTCGCCGGCCTCGGTCGAGGCTGTGGTCTCGGGCCCCGCGCTGACGATGTCGAGCGTCCAGCCCGGCTTGGGCTGCGGCTTGGCTTCAGAAAGCCCCTCGGGGATCGAGATACGGACGGCGACGGTCGCTGAGCCCGTGCAGCCATGCGGCACGCGCAGCACGAACCTGGCCGAGGTGCCGGCTTTCACCTCCTTGGCCTCGAAGGTGATATGGGCGGAAGCCGGCTGGGCGGCTGCGACAGCCGCTGCGGTGAGCGCAATGCGCAGCGCAGTTCCAAGTTTCGCGGTCATTCGTGTTTCCTTCTTGGAGGGATTACCAGGTAGCCGCCAGGCCGAGGTGGCCGAGCGCCTCGCGACGAAGCTCCGCCAGCCGCGGATCGCCACGATGGCGTGGATAGGGCAGGTCGACCGTGATGTCGGCGACGATGCGCGCCGGGCGCGGCCCAAAGATGAGAACGCGCTCCGTGAGGAACAACGCTTCCTCAACATCATGGGTGACCAGAAGCGCGGTCAGTCCAACTGCCTGCCACAGCTTAACGATCTCACCTTGCATCGTTAGCCGGGTGAGCGAATCGAGCTTGCCGAGCGGCTCGTCGAGAAGCAGCAGTTGCGGCCTGTTGACCAGCGCGCGGGCGAGTGCCACGCGCTGCGCCATACCGCCGGAAAGCTGGTGCGGATAGGCCTTGTCGAAGCC
This sequence comes from Mesorhizobium sp. M2A.F.Ca.ET.039.01.1.1, assembly GCF_003998035.1. Classification (NCBI taxonomy): domain Bacteria; kingdom Pseudomonadati; phylum Pseudomonadota; class Alphaproteobacteria; order Hyphomicrobiales; family Phyllobacteriaceae; genus Mesorhizobium; species Mesorhizobium sp. M2A.F.Ca.ET.039.01.1.1. The sequence continues at coordinate 850 of NZ_RZRY01000787.1, forward strand.
TGCGAGCCCGACGAGCGTTACCGCGTCATCAACGCGCTGGCGCGCGCTCCTCAATATACCCTGCGCCTCGAGGCCCAGCGCGACATTGTCCCAGACGGTGCGCCAGGGAAACAGGGTCGGATCCTGGAATACGAGGATGCGCGACGGGTCCGGGTTGCCGACCGTTTCGCCGTCTACCTTCACCGCGCCGGCACTCGGATGGTCGAGCCCGGCAAGCAGCCGAAGCAGGGTCGACTTGCCGCAGCCCGACGGGCCGAGCAGCGCGACGAATGAACCGGACTCTACCGAGAAGCTGACATTGTCGAGGACCGGCAGCGGCTCGCCCTTCAATTCGAACCGGTGCGAGACGTTTTCAAAGTCGATCCTCAGGCCATCCGCGGGAAGCTCCGAGGCCGGCTTTAGCGCTGCGCGCGCTACCATCTGACGAGGCCCTTCTGCCAGGAGAGCGTCCAGTCGCGCAGGCGGAAGAGCACGGTGATCAGGCCGGAGCACATCAGCGCCATGACCAGCAGCGCCGCGTACATGTTGCTGTAGGCCGCCCAGCCCTGGGCCCATTGCAGGTACCAGCCGAGCCCTGCCTTGACGCCCAGCATCTCCGCCACGACCAGCACGGCGAAAGAGGTACCCAGCCCCATGAACAAGCCGACGAAGACATGCGGCAGCGCCGCAGGTACCGCCACCTTCAGGATCAGGAACCGGGGGTTGGCGCCGAGCGTGCGGGCGATGTCGTAGTAATCGCGGTTGACGCTGGCGATGCCCGACCAAGTGAGGATAGTCACCGGGAAGGCGGTGGCGAGCGCGATCAGGAACACGCTGGCGGTACCGCTGGTCGGGAAGATAAAGAAGGCGAGCGGCAGCCAGGCCGTTGCCGGAAGGGGGCCGATCAGCCTCAGCACCGGATGAAACCAGTAGCTCGCCGCTTGCGACCAGCCGATGGTGACGCCGGTGACAAATCCGGCAAGCGCGCCGAGGACATAGCCCTTCGTCAGTAGCAGAACCGAATACCAGATGCTGATGCCGAGCCGGTTCCAATCATCCAAGAACACTGCGAGAACACTTTGCGGGGAGGAGAAAAACGGTACCGGCAGCAGGCCGGTCTTGGCTGTCAGGATCTCCCAGATCGCGACGATCGCTGCGCCGGCGATGAACCACGGCCCGTAGTAGCGGACGCTATCGGAGATCGCTCCGAGCAGCCGCCCCGTTGCGACCACCACGACCAGCGCCGCGGCGATGACGAGCGCGATCAGGGCGAGTTGGCCGCCGTAAGGCTGGGGGATGATCTCCGGCCACAGCTCGATCAGGGCCGCGACCCCGACCCACCCGGCGGCAGCCAGCAGGCCAAGCGGCCAGATACCAAGCCGGGTCCATCCGGCTGCGCGCGCGCGAACGGCGCCCTCAATGCGCTCGGAAAGCGCCGGCTCGATCGATGCCATCTTGAACCTCCCTATACCGTCAGCACGTCCGCATAGACCTGGTCGGCGAACTGCTTTGGATCGGTGGATTGCTTGAATACCTGCACGTCGCGCAACTCCTCGGCATAGAGCGCGATCTCCCTGCGCAGGTCGGCGCCGACCGGGTTGTGATTGTGAGTCTGGTCCTTGAGAACACCGACCAGATCCGCGAGCGTCTTACCCTTGGGAGCCTGCGACAGGAAGGCCTGGGCGGCGAGTTCGGGCTTGGCGACCGTAAGGTCCTGCGCTTCGAGCAGGGCGCGCGTCAGTGCCGTTGCGGTCGGCAGGTCGTCGCGGATGAGGCTGCCGCGCAGGCCGACGATGCAGCAGACACGGTTCTCGAA
>NZ_RZRY01000788.1:0-2641 GCF_003998035.1 Mesorhizobium sp. M2A.F.Ca.ET.039.01.1.1
TACTAATACCATATTAGTGATTGCCAAACCGCAGGCCTGAAGCCGTATTGACGGGCGCAGAGGTCCCAAGAGCGAAGCGCCACTGACCGACCAGCCCGGCCACGGATGGGCCCCCCGCTAGACGACCTTGTCACACGCACAGTGGCGTTCTGCGAATGCTGGACAGGCTGCCCTCCGAACAGGTCATCGTCGCAGCCCGATCTTGGATTTTCTGTAATTCATCGGGATCGGCCATGCTCACCCGTTGATCAACAAACGCCGTCTCAAGCGTGAGCCTTTCGAATAGGTCTCCTTTGCGTTGACCATAAATCTTAGCAAGCCGCGCACCATCGAACCCCCGGTCATCTCAGCTCTTCTCTTTGTCTCGGAAGTACTCTTCTGCAACCGCTTGGTGCATTCGAAAAGAGATCGACTGCACAGATATACAGATAAGTTCACGTCATGTGGTCACTTCAGCGTCCGAGGGGCTCTCTTGCGGTGGCGTGAATTACTCAGTGACAAACTTGACCATTCCGGACTCCATGCAAGCATACATGAAGTCCGGATATGATGTAATCGCTACAAAATAAGGTTGCCACCTTCTGCTTTGTTTATTAGGTACTTGACTATCGGTTACCGATCCGCTGTGAACCAACGCTTATTAAACATATCTAGCTTTATCGCGCGAGCCCTGTTTGCGATTTTCTCGTTTATCCTTCGCGGCGATGCTTGCATTTTCGTCCACGTCGGGGTTATGGCAATCATGGGTTGTTAAGTCAAGCTTGTCCTGAACAAGAGAATGTGAGAGTTGTGCGCCGCTCAAATTGTCGCTCAGGCATTACTGTTATCGGTAAAAAACAACGGAGAGCCGGCCAGTATTACAATTGCGTTTCACGGGTGAATTAGTTGTTTTTGTCGATTCTGCGCTGGGCGGCCACAGGGGGGTTATTGACAATGGTTGAATCGATTGAAATGACACTGGAGATATGGGCCTCGGTGCTGCGCGAGGTGAAGTCGCGGATCAGGAGACTTTTCCCTCAGGAACGTGTGGCGATTTCGGCCGGACTGTTCCTTGAAGGCCTGCTCCGGGATGCGCATCGCAAAACCGGGTGGATGCGCGCCGAGGCTGCGGGTGACCCTGGGCCGTGGCGCCAACAGGCCATTCTCGGAAGGGGCAGGTGGGATGCGGACATCAAGCTGCATGGGATGCTTATTACCGAAGACGGTAGGGGACGGTGGAAGTGGCAATTGAAGAAGGCAAGTATCCGGGCGAATTGGCGTCTCCGCAGCAGATTCACGAACTGGCTGAGGAATACCGAAAGGCGGCACACCAGCTCCTTCCCCTCGGCCGGGCCGGCAAACCCCTCACCCGAGCTCCGTTCAGATTGTCGGCAATCCACGCGATCGAACTTTACCTGACCGCATTGTTGCTCCACCGCGGGCACAATCCCAGTCAGATCCGAAAGATGCACCACGACCTGTCGGCGCGGACGGAGCACACCACAGCGGCAGGGCTCCGCCTTCGTGCGAAGACAGCCAAACACCTTCAGTCCCTCAGTCGGAATCGCGAATACCTCGTCACCCGCTACGGGCCGGAAATGTCCGCAACTGCCTCACAGATCAACCGTCTCACCGCCACCCTTGAAGAGGTGGCGGCAAAGGTCACGGTATTGATCGCGAAGTGCCCCAAGCGGCAGGTTGACCCTACTGCCGCCGGAGAGGTTCAAGTCCGAGACTCAGCAGCCTCGTTGTCTGCGGCGCCCGCCAGTTGAGCGACATGAGGCATCAGAAATACATCAACGAGGTACGCGGCGTAGTCCAGTGAGATCGGCAGCATGGATGCGGTGATTTCATTGTCGATATAACCCTCGGCATCCCAATAGCTTCGAGTCAGTTCCTCATTGGCCGGCTCCATCCGCTCGATAATCCTTTTAAAAGCGGCGTTAGCGGCATCGATAAGCACGGTACGGTCGGTCCCGGTGACAGGCAGGGACGCAATAACGGCATGGGAAGCCATGACGATGTTTCCTTATGGGAATGGCGGTCTCTTACCTCAGCATTTTCGGTCGCCACGCCGACGCTGGTTCTGTATGTGGTGGCTCGTCAAGTCGCCAGGCGCCACTTTATGCTCACATGCGCATCGGCAGGATACTCGGGAATCTCGGCGAAGCAATCCAACTGCCTCACGAAAGGTTCATGATCCTTTGCTAATGGCCCCATTCGGGGGGACGTTCCATGGACGAAAATGGACCATACAGAGAAGCGTATCGCCTTGAGCGCGTCGTACGCGGCGCAGCCAGTATCATCGTGACTTTCTATTCAGCCAAAGAGGCGCGGACGGTCATCCCCAGTTTGAATGATAACTACCGGTTGATGCAGGGTGACAGGCAGATCTGGCCCAGTGAGGGTTCATCCGCACGTCATCATCAGGCCGCAGATTAGCGAGGCCGACTTCGATCGGCTCCCAAGAAAGACCTCCTGCCCGGTTTCGGCCGGGCATTTTCTAGCTGTCGGCAAGCGCCAGTTTCGGCCGGATCGTGCCGATCGCGTTCACGATGGCGTCCGCGGAGTGAACATCCAGGACAACATCCAGGATACCTTCGGTCGTCCGTATCGACAGGATGCCGAGAGTGCCTTGCTCATCCTTCACGGTGCCGACGTG
>NZ_RZRY01000789.1:0-2637 GCF_003998035.1 Mesorhizobium sp. M2A.F.Ca.ET.039.01.1.1
CGGCAGTAGCGCTGGCCCTGACGGCGTTGGGCGGCGTGGCCCTTGCAGCCGAGCCTGAGAAGCCCGCGACCGACAAGCCCCAGACCGACAAGCCCCAAATCGACAGGCCCTTGGGCGTGGTCGAATTGTTCACCAGCCAGGGCTGCAGCTCCTGTCCGCCGGCGGACGAGTTCTTCGCCGAGCTCGCCGGCAAGGACGATATCATCGCGCTCGCCTACCACGTCAATTACTGGGACTATCTCGGCTGGCAGGACACGCTGAGCACCAAGGAGAACACCGAGCGGCAATATGACTATATGCGCGCCTTCGGCAGCCGCTCAGTCTATACGCCGCAAGCCGTCATCAACGGCCGCAGTCACGTCAACGGCGCCAGCCGCAAGGATGTCGACGGCGCCCTGGCCCGCATGGACAGGACCGGCGAGGGCATGCGGGTCGCGATCAAGGTAAGCCGCACCAGCGACCGCGTCATGATCGACGCGGGCGATGCCGGCAACGGCCCCGCCGACGCCCATGTGGTGATCGTCTATTTCGACCCGCCGCAGATGGTCAAGATCGGCCAGGGCGAGAACAGCGGCCGCAGCCTGACCTACTGGAACGCAGTTTCCGACATCCAGACCGCCGGCATGTGGCACGGCAAGGCCCAGCGTTACGAATTGCCTTTGACCGAGATCGCCAAGAAAGGCGGCTGCGCGGTGCTGCTGCAGTCGGTCGGCAAGGACGGCATGCCCGGCCCGATCCTCGGCGCCGCCTTCATCCATAAGCCGTGAATACCCCTTCTCCCCTTGTGGGAGAAGGTGGATCGGCGCGCAGCGCCGAGACGGATGAGGGGTGCTCTAGCTTGGCCATAAGCTCGAAACCGCCACCGCCTCATTCCTTCCAACACCCCTCATCCGACCGAGCTTCGCTCGGGCACCTTCTCCCACAAGGGGAGAAGGAAAATTAAAAAACCGGCGTCAGCTTGCTTCTGACGCCGGTCATTCAGGTTTTGGGATCGTCGCACCTGATTTTTCCAAGGAAAAACCGAGGTTGGTTCGATCCGACGCTGACCCGTGGGCGGGGGGCTTGGGGTTTACGAGCCGGTGCCGGACCGAACCGTCTCAGGCAACGCCGGTAAACTCGTCGGAGATTGGGGCATGAGCGCGGATTATTTGTGGCGAGATTGTGGCAGAGGATCACCAATTCCAACACATGTTTCGCAAACGTGACTGGACGATTGGGAAAGCGCGCGACCGTGCGCATGCGTGGCTGGCCCTTGCAATTCGATCCTGAAAGCGCGAACCTTGGCCGGCGCATGATTCAATCGAAGGATCGAGGCATGACCGATCACAGCGGCGGGACGGAGGATGGGGAAGCATCCGGAATATTGATCCCGTTGCACGACGCGCGCAGCGCACGCCTCGACCAGCCGGTGCGATTCGACCGGCGCGAGCTTGATCAGATCCTGAGGCTCTACGGGCGCATGGTGGCGGCCAATGAATGGCGCGACTATGCTATAGATCATCTCACTGATCGCGCTGTCTTTTCCGTCTTCCGCCGGGCCAGCGAAGTGCCGCTGTTCCAGATCGTCAAGGACCCCAAGCTGGCGCGCCGCCAAGGCGCCTTCGCCGTCATCGCGGCAGGAGGCCGCATCCTCAAGCGCGGCCAGGAACTCGGCCGCGTGCTTGGGGTCTTCGATGCCAAGCTGAAGGTCGTCGAGGCTTAGGGGAAAAAAGAGGAATTGAGGAACTGAAGAATTGAAGAACTGAGGAAAAGGGCGCCTGACGCGCCAGTTCGCAGCCGTCTTTCTTCAATTCCTCAATTCTTCAGTTCCTCAATTCCTCTCAATTCCCGAAACCGCCGCTCCGGCAGCGAATCAGGATCCGGTGGCAGCTCTGCGCCGCCATTCAGCGACAGCTGCATGAACACCGTGTCCAGCCAGCGCCCGTGCTTGTAGCCTGATCCTTCCAACCGCCCGGAATGGTGGAAGCCGAGCTTCTCGTGCAGCCGTACCGAGGCGCTGTCGGCATGGCCGTCGCCGATGACCGCGATGATCTGGCGGAAGCCCGCCGCGCGCGCCGTTTCGATCAACGCCCGCATCAGCAGCGAGCCGACGCCCTGCCCCTTGGCCTCGGGCGCGACATAGACCGAATCCTCGATGACGAATCGGTAGGCGGGGCGCGGCCGGAACGGTCCGGCATAGGCGTAGCCGAGCACGGCGCCGCCCTTTTCCGCCACCAGATAGGGGAAGCCGCCCGCCGCCAGAGTGTCGAATCGGTTGCCCATTTCAGCGCGGGTGGGCGGCTCCAGCTCGTAGCTCGCCGTGCCGTGGACGACCGCATCGGCGTAGATTTCAGTGATCCGGTCAAGGTCGGCCGCAGTTGCAGCCCTGATCGCAATATTGCTCATAATCTATGCAGTTTGTTCTCCTGCCTCGATAACAGCAAAGGCATGCAAAAAAGGAAAGGGCGGCCGTTGGGCCGCCCTTTCGCAACTCTATGGTCCAGTGAGACCGGGTAACCGTCCTTAGCGGCGGTCGCCCATGAACTGCAGCAGGAACATGAACAGGTTGATGAAGTCGAGATAGAGCTGCAGGGCGCCCATGATCGCCTTGCGGCCGGCGACGTCGGCGACGTCACCCTCGAAATACATCTCCTTGAT
>NZ_RZRY01000078.1:0-15180 GCF_003998035.1 Mesorhizobium sp. M2A.F.Ca.ET.039.01.1.1
GGCATAGGTGACGATCCACATGCGCAGCGGGTCGATCAGCGCCAGAGGTGCCGCCTCAGGGTTGCTGCCGACCGCGTAGAGGCGGCGCCCATAGGGCGTGCGGGCGAGCACCAGCACGATCAGCGCCGTCAGCATGACGAGGCTGGGCACCAGCAAGGGCACAGGCAAGGGGCCGACCGAGCCGCCGATCGAGACGAAGCTGGACACGGCTTGCGGCGCCGAGCCGGAGGGAAAGCCGCCGGTCCACAACAGCACGGCGCCCTGGACAACCATGCCGATGCCTAGCGTGACGATGAGCGGATGAATGTTGAGCCCGCGCGAGATCAGCCCGTTGAGCGCGCCGATCGCTATCGCAAGAACACCGACGAGACCACAGACCAGGGCGAAGTTCCAGCCCTGGCCGTAAAGCTGCGCCGCGACGACATTGGCAAAGCCGATGACGAAGGGAATCGACAGATCGATGCCGCCGAGGATGACGACCAGCGTCTGGCCGATGGAAGCGACCGCCAGCAGCGAGGCGATGACCAGCAGCGCGCGGATGGCGAAGGGCGCCGAATAGCCGGGAATGAGCAGCGTGCCGACGACCTGCAGCAGCAGCGCCATCGCGAAGGCGCCGGCGATGCGGGCGTTGGTGGACTGGAACCAGTTGCTTGTCATCCCGGTCAGCCTTTCCGCCTCGACAGCCGTTCCTGCACCGCTGTCAGCACCACGGCGATAACGAGGATCAGGCCATAGGCGATCTGCAGCACATAGGTTGAAACGTTGAAGGTGGTGAGCAGGCTCTGCAGCAGGAAAATGTCGATGGCGCCGATCGCGGCGCCGCCCAGCCCGCCGCGCCCGCCGGCAAGGCTGACGCCGCCGAGCGCCACCGCGGCAATCGCGATCAGCGTGTAGGTCGGGCCGATATTGGGGTCGGCCGAGCCGATCAGCGAGGTGAGCATCAGCCCGGCGGCGGCGGCAAAGAGCCCGGTCAGGACATAGGCGATGAGGCGCACCCTGGTCACCCGCACGCCGGCTGTATAGGCGGCGCGGTCGTCGCTGCCGACGGCCATCAGCAGGTCGTAATAAGGCGTGCGACGGATGACCAGCCAGCACAGGGCGATCAGCGCCAGCGGCACGATCGAGAGCGGTCCCGCCATGGCCTTCAGCCAGTCCGGCGCCGGACCGATCGGCGCGGGCAGGATGGTGAGCGTGACGCCGGTGAGGATCAGATAGGTGCCGAGCGTCGCCACGATCGGCTGGATGCGAACGATCGTCGCAAGCACGCCGTTCGCGGCGCCAACTGTCGCCCCGACCAACAGCGCTGCCGGAACGACGATCCATGGCGAAGAGATGCCGAGGTTGAGGAACAGGACCTGGATGACCATGGCGTTGACGAAGCCCATCAGCGGGCCGACGGAGATGTCGATGCCGCCGCGTCCCGCCAGGATGACCGGTGCCGAGGCGACGGCCGCGCCGATTAGGGGAGCGGCCAGCCCGAGCAGCGTGCCCCAGGACAAAGGCTGAAAACGCGCCGGATTGAGCGCGACGTTGAGGACCAGCAGGACGACGAGCATCACGACGGCAAAGCCGACGCCGCGGAGCTTGCGAAGGACCGGGCTCATGCGGCGCGTCCGAACATGGCGGCGATCACCGCGTCTGTGGTCATCTCCGTACCTGAGAACTCGGCAGACACTCGCTGCTCGCGGAACACCAGCACGCGGTGGCACAGAAGCAGTATCTCCTCGATCTCGCTGGACAGGACCACCAAGGCCATGCCCTCGGCGGCAAGGCCGCGGAAGACGTCGTAGAGCACGTGCCGCGTCGCGACGTCGACGCCGCGCGTCGGATCGTTGAGCAGAAGGAAATTCGGCTCCAGCGCAAGCGCCCGGGCGAGCAGCACCTTCTGCTGATTGCCGCCGGACAGCGTGGTGATCGCCGCATCGGGACGTGGCGCCACGATGCTAAGCCTTTGCCTGTACGCCTCGTAGCGACGGCGACGCGCCGCGAAGCTCAAGAGGCCGAAGCGGCGGTCGTTCGACACGGTCGAAATGGCGAAATTGTCGACCACCGACTGGGTCGGGAAAATGCCGGTCGAGCGGCGATCGCGCGGCAGATAGGCAATGCCGCCGGCGACAGCCTTGCGGAAGCTGGTGATCGAACCCGCTCTGCCCTCGACGGCGATCTCACCGGCCACCGGGGTATCGAGCCCAGCCAGCGCGCGCAAGAAACGTTCCTGGCCATGGCCATCCAGCCCGGCAAGGCCGACGATCTCGCCCGGCGCGATGGTCTGGCTCATCGGATCGACACCCGGCGCGATGACCAGCCCCCGCACATGAAGCGCCTTTGTCTCAGCCATGCGCCAGCTCCGCTGCCGTTTGCGGTGCCATCGCCGCCAGGAGCTCGGCCGGGGTCGAGGTGCCGCGCTCCTCGGTCTTCACCACGCGGCCGGCGCGCAGGATGGATATGCGGTCGGACAAAGCCATCACTTCGTCCATGCGGTGCGTGATGAACAGGATCAGCGTGCCCGCCCCGGCCATGGCGCGCATCAGCGCAAAGACCGACTCGCGGTCGGCGAAGTCGAGCGCCGCCGTCACCTCATCGAGGATCAGGACACGCGGGTTGCGGATGACGGCGCGGGCGAGCACGACAAGCTGCCTTGCGGCAAGCGGCAGCTCGCCGCACGGCCGGTCGAGATCGATCGGCGTCACCGCGAAGCGGCCGAGCGCGGCCTGCGCCCTGGCACGCCGCTCGCCGTGCGGCACGCCTCGTCGCCACAGGCCGTCGAGGCCGAGAAGGATGTTGTCGGTCGCCGAACGTTCAGGCGCGACCAGCACCTCCTGGAACACGGTGGCAAAGCCCGCGGCCTGAAAGGCGGCGGGCTGCGCTCCGGAAAACGCTTTGCCATCGAGCAGGATCGCGCCGCCATCCGGCTGCACGATGCCGGACAACAGCTTCACCAGCGTGCTCTTGCCCGAGCCGTTCTCGCCCAGGATGGTATGGATCGTGCCGGGACGGAAGGCGATCGACGCCTCCGCCAGCGCGACGGTTTCACCATAGCGCTTTGAAACGCCTTGGACCTCGAGCATTTTTCTTTCCGAAATGGAGAAGCCGGCCTCTCAAGAAGAGCCGGCTTCGCGTGACATCACTTGGCGCAGGCGTCCGGCACCTTGGAATAATCCCAACCCTTTGTCGGCGCCGGATTGCTGAAATAGGCGTCCAGCACGTCCTCGGGCATCGGGTCGGTCGGCGGCACAGGGAAGACCGATACGGCATCAGGCGTCATGCAGTCCTTGTACCATTTGTCGAGCTCGGCGGCATGAACCGGCGGGATCGGGATCAGCAGCGTGTTGAGCTTCGGCTTCTGGCCGTCGAGCATGCGCTCGCCGACACGGAACAGCGTCTGCGCCGTCCAGCCGGGCAGTACCGCATGGCCCTCGAAACGGTACTTGTCGGGATTAGCCTTCCAGTAGCCAAGCGCGTCGCCGGTGATCGAGCCGGTGATCAGCGGCGCCGGCCGGCCGGCTTCGGCAAAGGCCTCGGCTACGACACGGCTTTCGCTGCCGGTGGTCCACACCGCGTCGATCGGCGCCGGATTGGTGGCGATCGCCTGCAGCACCACTGTCTTGGTGACGTTGGCCGTCCAGTTGCCATTGACGGTGCGCGCGACCTTGAGGCCCTTGTTCTCGGACAGCGCCTTGTCGGCGCCCTGCTTCTCCTGGACGACGATCGGATGGCCGGCGATGCCTTCCACCACCAGCACGCTTGAGTCGGGCTTTGCCTTGCCGATCGCCGTCATCATGTCATAGCCCCAGCGGGCATAGTTGGAATCGACATTGATGGCGTTGGGGCTGGTGATCGAACCGGCCGCGGTGATGAACGGAATGCCCGCCTTGGCTGCAGCGTCGACAGCGTCGTCGAGCGCCGTCACCGAGCCCGGGATCGAGGTGATGATCGAGCATTTCTTGTCGATGAAGGCGCGGATCTGGTTGATCTGCTGGCTCGGATCGTTGTTCGAATCCGAGACCTCGAAGCTCGACACCGTGCCGTCGGCGATGAGGCCATCGACCAGCCGCTTCAGCTCCTTGGTGACCGAGACGCGCCACGGATTGCCCTGGTAGCTCTCCGAATGGCACCACTTCCAGGGCTTCGCCGGCGGCGTGAAATTATCCCAGGCCGAGGGCAGCACTTTCTGCGGTGCGCCGTCATATTGTTCCTTGAGATCGGCTGGCAGGCCGTCGATCACCGACTTCACGTCGGCAGCGTGGGCGGCGAACGGTATCGAGACTATGGCGGTTGCGGCGAGCAGGCCGCGTGTCAGGCTGGTCATTTTTTCCTCCCTTGGTGCAGTGAAATTAGCCGGCGGCGGCCGGCGCGAAACTCTCCCGGAACAGGCGATTGATGTCGGCGACGACGCGGCGGGCGTCCTGTCTGCCGGCAAGGCCTTCATTGATGCGGTCGGAGGCCTGCTGCTGGTACGCCATGTAGCCGTCATGGCGTGGACGCACCCAGGCGCCCTCGAGCGTCGCGCGCGTGGCGCGATAGAAATTACCAGTCGCGGCGTTGACGACGTCATCCTCCCAGGCGGCGGCATGGCCTGGCTGGCCGCCGGCGGCGGCATAAGGCCCGCGCTGCACGTCGCCGCTGGCGATCCAATAAGCGAAGTCGATCGACGCCTCGCGTTGGGCGGAAAAGGCGGAGACGGCAATGCCGGTGCCGCCGAGCGCCGAGCCGACCGGGCCGTTGCCGCCGACGACCGGCATGTCGGCAAAGGCGATGCCATGCGGCCGAAAACCCGCCACCGCATAGGAAACATAGCCATAGATCAGCGGCGCGCAGGCGATGCGTGAACCGGGCTCGGCCATCTTCTCGAAAACCGCGATCGGGTCCATCGTCAGGCATGCGGGATCGACGAGCGCCGCGATCTTCCTCAGCATCTCAAAGGCGGTTTCGCCGGTTTCGCCATCGACGAGGTCAACCGAGCCGTCGACCGTGCAGTGCCGGCCGAGATTGGCGGCCAAAGTGTAGAAGCACATCAGCGAATGCGGCGGCCGCAGTGGCAAGATAACGCGCCCCTGCTCGGCAAGCGCCAGCACTTCGGTCCAGATCACCGGCGCGGCTTCGATCAAATCCGGCCGCCAGGCCTGCACCTGGGTGGCGGCATCGATCGGGAAAGCCCATTGCCGGCCCAGCCAGTTGTAGCTCGGATAGGATTTGCCGACACTGCCCCTGGCCAGCGCCTCGCGTTCCGCCTCGCGTCCGGCCACATCGAGCGGCGCCAGGCACTTTTCGGCGGTGATCTGGCCGACATGCGGATGGTCGATGACGATCAGATCATAAGCGCGGGCGAGCTCTTCGACCGGGAAGGACTCGAAATCCTGCAGCGAGCGTTTCTCCCATTCGATCGAGACGCCGGTCTTTTCCTGCCACAGCGCCGAGCAGGCCACCATCGGGTCGTAGCCGCGCGGATGGCTCCAGGTCATGCCTTTCAGAAAAACACCGCTCACAGTCCGAACTCCCCGCGGATCTTTTCGCCGTGCTCGCCGATGCGCGGCGCGGCGCGATCCACCCTGGCGCGGGCGCCATCGACGCGCAGCGGCGAACGCGTGGTGAGGATCGAGACATTGTCCTCGCGCGTCACGGTCTGCAGCATGTCGAGCGCCTTGAAGCCGTCGTTTTCCATCAGCTCCGGCCAGGTCAGCACCTTGGCGCACCAGATGTCGGCGGGCTCGAGAATGGCCAGCCACTCGTCGGTGGTTTTTTCGGCGATGCGTCTGGCGATGATCGCCTTGATCTCGTCGCGGGCGGTGAACCAGGTCGCGGGCTTGTCGCGGAACGGGTCGAGCTCGGGCAAGTCGAGCAGATCGGCAATCTTCGGGATCGGCGTCATGGCGATCGCCAGGTAACCGTCCTTGGCTGGATAGACGCCGTAAGGCGCCGAGAGGTAGGCATGGGCGCTGCGAAAGGACGAGCGCTTCGGCAGGCGGCGGCCGTCATTGAGATGCGTGGTCAGCACCTCGAACTGGAAATCGACCAGCGCCTCGAGGAGGCTGGTCTCGACATGGCCGCCCTCGCCCGTGATGCCGCGCCGCACCAGTTTGGCGAGGATGCCTTGCGCGCAGGCCGCGCCCGCCAGCATGTCGGCGATCGCCAGCCCGAACGGCACCGGCCCCTGCTCCTCGTCGCCGTTCAGCCACATCACGCCGGAGCGCGCCTGGGCGAGCAGATCCTGCCCCGGGCGCTTCACCCAGGGGCCATCCTCGCCATAGCCGCTGATCGAGGCGTAGACGAGCCGCGGGTTGATGGTGCTGACATGCTCGTAATCGAGGCCGAGCCGCTCGATGACGCCCGGCCGGAAGTTCTGGATCAGCACGTCGGCCTTGGCGATCAGGCCGCGCAGCGCGGCGAGATCGGCCTCGTTCTTGAGGTCGATGGCCAGGCTCTCCTTGCCGCGGTTGATGGCGTGGAAGATGGTGGAATCGCCGCCGATCTCGGTGTCGCTGAGGTAGAGCCGGCGCGAGAGATCCCCTCCATCCGGCCGCTCGATCTTGATGACGCGCGCGCCGAGGTCGAGAAGGCGCAGCGAACAGTAAGGCCCCGACAGGAACTGGCTCATGTCGACGACCACGAGGCCGGTCAGCGGAAGTTCAGCGTCAGCGGACACGGTTCACTTCTCGGTCTTGCCGACGAAATCGGCCGGGTTCTTGTATTTCACCGTCTGCAGATGCTCGCAGTAGAGCACGAGCTCTCCTTCACCCTTGAAGACTTCATAGCTGGCGCGGATCAGGCCCATGTCGTGATAGCGCGGCTTTTTGTCGAGGTTGGTGCGGATCGAATAAATGGTGTCGCCGATGAAGACCGGCTTGATGAAGCGGAGCTTGTCATAGCCATAGGAAAAGGCGTTGACGCAGTTGGTGGCGACGAGGCCGAGTCCGGCGGAAAAGACGAAGGCGCCGGCCACCAGGCGCTTGCCGAAAATGCCTTCCCTCCCGGCGAACATCTGGTCCTGGACGTAAGGGTGGATATCCAGCACCAGCGCATTGAACATATGGCTTTCGCCCTCGGAGATGGTGCGGCGGAGCGAGCGGATTTTATGGCCGGGCTGCCAGTCCTCGTAGAACCAGTTTTCCGAATTCCAGACGGGGATGTCAGCATGCGCCTCAGGCATGTCGGCCGGATGCGTCGAGGCGAGGCCGACGGTCGGCGAGAACGCGCTCATGCCGTGCTCCGGGAGCTTTCGGCGCGGCCTGCAAGGCGGTTCCGGGCACGATGTCGGATGGCGAGACGCATGATCGCTTTCCTCCCGTCAATTTTCTTTTGTGAATAATATTTTCACATATGGGATTGCCTTGCAAGCGACGATCGGCGAAATTTTTGCAAAGCCGGCACAGGCGGAGGAGCCGCCGGCATTGTTGTTTCGCAGTTCTCTTCGCAAACCGTAAGACACTTTTGCGGAACCTGCTTAGGGAGGAAGATCGATGCAAAGCGCCTTTCTTGTCTTTGTCGGCAGCCTCAACCGCGAGGCGCCCTATTTCCAGGGCGCACGCGGCGTCGGCCTCGGCGTCTACGCCTTCGACGAGGCAACGCTTGCCATTCAAAAACTTGCCGAGACCAATGAGGTCGACAATCCGACCTTCCTGTCGGTGACGCCGGACGGGACGCTGATCTATGCCAATTCGGAAGTCTTCGCCTGGCGCGAGGGAACGGTCACGGCCTATCGCTTCGACCGCGCCACCAACTCTCTCGCCTATATCAACAAGCAGCCATCGCTCGGCAGCATCACCGCCCACAACACGATCACCCACGACGGCAGCAAGCTTCTGGTCGCGAATTACGGCATGGGCAGCGGCGGCCCCGACAAGGCGGTCGCGGTGTTCGGCTTTGCGGCCGATGGCGACCTGACGGCGCCGCTGGCGAGCGTCGCGCATTCCGGCACCGGCCCCAATGCAGAGCGGCAGGAGCGCTCGCATGCGCACAGCGTCACCGAGACCATCCAGGGCGGCATCGCCATCGTCGCCGATCTCGGCATCGACCAATTGGTCTCCTACCGGATCGAGCCGGCCGGCGCGCTGGTGAAGCTCGCGTCCTCGGCGCTCGCGCCCGGCGCCGGGCCGCGCCACGTCGCGCTGCATCCGAACGGCCGCTTCGTCTTCGTCATGAACGAGCTGGACTCGACGGTCGTGTCGCTGGCGCTTGAGCCGTCTTCAGGCAGGCTTGAACTGATCGACACCAAGCCGGCGGTACCCGCAGAGGCTCGCGCGCACAATCACTGCGCCGATATCCAGATATCGCCCGACGGTCGCTTCCTCTACGGCTCCAACCGAGGCCATGACAGCGTCGCGATCTTCGCCGTCGATCAGCAGACGGGAAAACTCCAAACGGTGGACTTCACGCCATGCGGCGGCGCGACGCCGCGCAACCTGGCGCTGACCCCATCCGGCAGGCATCTGTTCTCAGCCAACCAGAACGCCGACCGCATCTCGATCTTCGCACGCGACGAGGCGAGCGGGCGGCTGACCGACACCGGGCAGGCCATCGAGATCGGAACGCCGATGTGCGTGCGGATCACGCGCGAGCCGGCTCAGTTCTAGAGCGTTTCACCGTTTCACGGAAACGGCGAACCGCTCTATCTCCTTGTTTTTACGCAATTCCGGACGGAAAACCGCTCACACTTTTCCTGGAATTGCTCTAACGGCTGGCGTTGCCTACTGGCCGACTCGCGCGAACGAGCCGGTATAGGTCTGGCCGGCAAGCGCGTAGGTGACGTTGAGCGTTCCCGGCGACGGCATCGTGGCGGTGATGTCGGCGCCATTCGGCAGGCGCCCGAGCTTCAACGTGCTGCCGGAAATCCTGCCGGAACCGTCGGCAACGCCCGGCTTGTTGTCGGCCAGATCGCCCCATGCGTAGCTGACCGTCACCTGCCCGCCCGAGGACACGGTCAGCACCGCCAGCTTGCCGTCATACATGCCGTTGAGCTGCCCCGCCCATATGCCGGAGAAGGCGGCGTATCTCGCCGGAACGCCCTTGCCGGGCGGAACGACCGCGACCGTCTGATCCAGCACCGCCGAATTCGGCAAGGCCGGAGCGGGTGCAGCAGCCGGAGCGGGTTGCGGGTCGGCAACAGGTTGCGAACCAGCGACGGGCTGTGTGTCTGGAGTCGACTGGCAAGCGGCAAGCGCGGCCACAACGCCCAGCATCGGCAAGAGACTGCTTGATCGCGCAAGCAGTCCGGATCGAACCCGTCCCTGCGCCAGTTTCCCACCCAAAACCGGAATTCTCATAAGCATCCCTCTGACAGGAAGCCCCTTAGCCTAGTTGCCGCCGCCGGCAAAGGGGTTTCCTCGGGCACTTTCCTTTGTATCCAGGCCAAACAATCGGCGAGCAGGTCATCGCAGGAACGCCGTGGCTCAACGGGAAATTCATCGCAGGAATGTCAAAGCCAGTTCAAATGCCAGGACCACCCATCTATTGAGACGGCGCGCCGCCGGGGACCAGCAGAAAGCCCTGTTCGCCAGTCGAATACCACAATCCCAGATACAGCAACGCCAACAATATCGCGACGATCACCGCAATCCGGACCAGAACGCGCATGACGTTGTTACCTGTTGCGCCGACACCTTCCCGATTCAATATACCGAAAATGCGGCCGGCAAAATCGTCGAGACCTGCGGTTCCGCCTCAACGGCTCTTATGCCGACCTGCCAACTCTTTCGCAGGATACGGCCTGCGTCGCTTCCGTCCGGGCAGCTTTTCAAGGGGCGATAGCTCCACTTGCGAGCATTCATCGAGCGCCGTCGGGGGGCGTGATGCTGGAACTCCCGCCGACGCCTCGCGTTCCCAAGAAACCAGCCGCGATTGCGCTCCACCGATCCGAGCAAAGATCGTTTGTCGATTTCCTTCGAGATTTCCGCCAAGGGGTGAACGACTTCGGCAACGCCCATTATGACGGTCCCCAGCCGCCAAAAGGGCATGGCGTCCATCACTATCACTTCCGCCTTTCGGCACTCGACGTGGAGACGCTGGAATCCAGCGGAGAAACGGCAATCGCCGACCTTCTGGCCCATGCGGGACCGCACATGATCGCCACCGCCGAGCTTGTCGGCGGCACCTATGAAAGCCGCTGACGCGCGATCCGAAGCGGCCTGTTGGCGTTCGATCGTGCCCCGTTCGAACATGGAGAAAAACGATGCCGGACAAGAAAACCATCGAAAAGGCGCGCAAGGACAAGCGCGAAGGCAAATCGGCAAGCACGCAGGCCGGTGAATTCGTTCACGCGGAAATCGATAAAGTTCGCCAAGGCAAGCACGACGCCCGCTCAACCAAGCAGGCGATCGCCATCGGCCTTTCGGAAGCGCGCCGCGCGGGCGTCGACCTGCCGCCGCCCAAAAAAGGCGACGTGAAGGAGACCACGCGCAAGAGCGCCAAATATGCTTACGAGGCAGGCCAGGGCGAACGCAGGCCGAAGCGCCAGCCGAAGGTCTACAAGGCGGTGTCGAAGGTGCTTGAGGGCGAGCCGAAAAGCACCGCCTCCCACAAGGCCCTGTCGCGGCAGGCCAAGAGCGCCGCATCCGGCCGCACGGCCGCAGAGCGGTCGGCGGCGGCCAGGAAAGCCGCGCAGACCAAAGGCAACGCCGGACGATCAGCGGCTGCGCGCAAGGCAGCCAGAACCCGCGCCGAGCGCGGTTAGTCTCGCCACATTGCGTCCAGGCCACCCCTACGAGCTCGGGCGCGCCGCGGCCAAGCGCGTGCAGCGGTGACGATTTCTGCCGCCAAGAAATCTGCTCAGGAAGGACTGTTTGGTGGAGCCAATCGGAATCGAACCGACGACCTCTTGAATGCCATTCAAGCGCTCTCCCAACTGAGCTATGGCCCCACTCCCGGCAGTCAGCCGGCGCCGTTTCCGGCGAAGAGATCCGGCGCGGTTGGGAACCGCGCCGTCGTTTAGTGCTGGCGGCTTCTAGCGCCGCCTTCGGTCAAGATCAAGCCTTCAAAGACCGCTTTTTCGTCACAGGCGAAAATCGCCGGCAAACGACCGGATCAGACCTCGTCCTCGTCGTCGCCGACGCCGATCATGTCGGAGACGTCATCGTCCTCTTCTTCTTCGTCGGCAAGGAAGGTATCGTCCTCATCATCGCCGAGATCGACGTCGTCATCCTCGTCGTCGCCGAGATCGGGAAGATCGTCGCCGCCGCCCTTGGCTTCCTCGTCGGCGTCCTCGAGCGAGACAACTTCGGCGCCTTCTTCCTCGTCGCCGTCCACTTCCTTGTCGGCGACTTCCTCATCTTCCTCGAGGGCGGAAATCTTGCCTTCGTCGAAATAAGAGCGCGGATAGCTCTTGCCCGTATAGGGCGAGACAATCGGGTCCTTGTTCAGGTCGTAGAATTTCCGACCCGTTTCGGGGTCGACACGCTTGGTGCCAAGTTCAGCTTTTGCCACGTCAGGCCTCGTCAAAAAAAGAATGGTCCCCTTAACCGCAGTTTTCCGCGCTGTCAAAGCCAAAAGACATGTGCTCGAGACCCGCTTTTCAAAGGCTTGCGCCAAGGGGATGACCATTGCCGCGCGCCGTGATACGAGACCGCCGCATCATGACGAACCGGGCCGGCCAGCCGGCCTTCCATTTGGAAGACAAAATGTCTCATTCCGCCGCCGCTAAACAAGCCACGGCCCGCAAATCCCCTGCCCTTGCCGGCACCGCGCGCGTGCCGGGCGACAAGTCGATCTCGCACCGCTCCTTCATGTTCGGCGGCCTTGCCTCCGGCGAGACGCGCATCACCGGCCTGCTCGAAGGCGAGGACGTGATGCGCACCGGAGCCGCCATGAAGGCGATGGGCGCGCACATCGAGAAGAACGGCGCCGAATGGGTGATCCGCGGCACCGGCAACGGCGCGCTGCTGCAGCCGGAAGGCCCGCTCGATTTCGGCAATGCCGGCACCGGATCGCGGCTCACCATGGGCCTCGTCGGCACCTATGACATGGAGACCACCTTCATCGGCGACGCCTCGCTGTCGGGCCGGCCGATGGGCCGCGTGCTCGACCCGCTGCGCCAGATGGGCGTGCAGGTGCTGAAGGCGGCGCCCGGCGACCGCATGCCGATCACGCTGCGCGGCCCGAAGCATGCTGCGCCGATCACCTATCGCGTGCCGATGGCGTCGGCCCAGGTGAAGTCGGCGGTGCTGCTTGCCGGCTTGAACACGCCCGGCATCACCACGGTGATCGAGCCGGTGATGACGCGCGATCACACCGAGAAGATGCTGAAAGGCTTTGGCGCGAACCTGACCGTGGAGACCGACGAGCGCGGCGTGCGCCACATCTTCATCGAAGGCCAGGGCAAGCTCACCGGACAGACGATCGCCGTGCCCGGCGACCCGTCCTCGGCCGGCTTCCCGCTGGTGGCGGCGCTGATCGTGCCGGGCTCGGACATCGTGATCGAAAACGTGCTGATGAACCCGACCCGCACCGGCCTGCTTCTCACATTGCAGGAAATGGGCGGCCGGATCGATATCCTCAATCCGCGCAATGCCGGCGGCGAGGACGTGGCGGATTTGCGCGTGCGCTATTCCGAGTTGAAGGGCGTTACCGTACCGCCGGAACGCGCACCGTCGATGATCGACGAATATCCGGTGCTGGCGGTCGCGGCCAGCTTCGCCGAGGGCGAGACGCTGATGCAGGGCCTGGAGGAATTGCGCGTCAAGGAATCCGACCGGCTGTCGGCGGTCGCCAACGGGCTGAAGCTCAACGGTGTCGACTGCACCGAGGGCGAGGCATCGCTCGCCGTGCGCGGCAGACCGGGCGGCAAGGGGCTGGGCGCTCACCCCAATGGACCGGACACGGCGGTGAAGACGCATCTCGACCATCGCATCGCGATGAGCTTCCTGATCATGGGGCTGGCCACCGAGAAGCCGGTGACCATCGACGACGCGAACATGATCGCGACGAGCTTTCCGGAATTCATGGGACTGATGAAGGGATTGGGCGCGGAGATCGAGTGAGATACGTTTACGTTCATTGGCAACATGATATGCCGGAGGCACCGTCCGACCTCTGGTATGAAATCGCCGATGACGATTTTCAGAACCGCACCATAGAGTTCTATGCCGATGGTTCCGTTGGTTTTGCTATTCGCGGCGAAGCCTTTGACGGGTCGGAGGATGTTGAGGTTGGCGGGACGAGAAATTCGACAGAGGGCTTTCCCGATCTCGCAGAGATCAATTCGGACAGCCAGTTCAAGGCCTCGGAAGTTACAGCGGCCGACTTCGAGCGCCGGTGGGGTGAGGCACTTGCATCGAGGTTTAGAATGACGACAGGCCTCACCATCGCCATTGACGGCCCCGCCGGCGCGGGCAAGGGCACGCTCGCCCGCCGGCTCGCCGACCACTATCGCCTCAACCTGCTCGACACCGGCCTCACCTATCGCGCTGTGGCGCATAAGCTGCTCGAGCTCGGCCTGCCGCTCGACAACGTCTCGGCGGCGGAAACGGCGGCGCGGCAGGTGGACCTTTCGAACCTCGACCGTACCGTGCTGTCGGCGCATGCGGTGGGCGAAGCGGCCTCCAAGGTCGCGGTCATTCCCACGGTGCGGCGCATCCTGGTCGAGAAGCAGCGAGCCTTCGCCAAGGCGCCGCCGGGCGCGGTGCTCGACGGCCGCGACATCGGCACGGTGGTGTGCCCGGATGCCGACATCAAGCTCTATGTCACGGCAAGCGCCGAGGTGCGGGCGAAGCGCCGGCTGGCCGAGATCGAGAGCATGGGCGGCAGCGCCGACTTCGCCACCATCCTCGCCGACATCGAGCGCCGCGACGAGCGCGACATGGGCAGAGCCTCCTCGCCGCTGAAGCCGGCGGCGGACGCGCACTTGCTTGATACCAGCGAAATGGCTATAGAAGCCGCGTTTCTGGCGGCAATGGCGATCGTTGACGATGTCCTTGCCAAGAGAAACAAGGCCTGATCGGGCTTTTTCGGTTGCCTTGAGCGGCGAAAATACCCATATCGGGCACGAACCAGCCTGCCAGCATTCTTCATGCGCCGGACTTGCCGCTTAGATAGCGGCCAAGGGCTCTTCAGCCCGGAACGCCGGCAGGCTCACGCAACGCTAACCCACGGCGCCCGCTCCGCGACAAAAGCGGAGCATTCCAGGAGAAACAATGTCAGCTGCTAATCCGTCTCGCGACGATTTCGCGAGCATGCTCGAAGAATCATTCACCGCCGGCCATTCCGGCGAGGGCCAGGTTGTCCGGGGCACGATCACCGCGATCGAAAAGGACATGGCCATCATCGATGTCGGCCTCAAGGTCGAAGGCCGCGTGCCGCTTAAGGAATTCGGCGCCAAGGGCAAGGACTCCTCCCTCAAGGTCGGCGACACCGTCGAGGTCTATGTCGAGCGCATCGAGAACGCGCTTGGCGAAGCCATGCTGTCGCGCGAGAAGGCTCGCCGCGAGGAGAGCTGGGTGCGTCTCGAGGAGAAGTTCACCAAGGGTGAGCGCGTCGAAGGCGTCATCTTCAACCAGGTCAAGGGCGGCTTCACCGTCGACCTCGACGGCGCCGTGGCGTTCCTGCCGCGCAGCCAGGTCGATATCCGTCCGATCCGCGACGTCACCCCGCTGATGCACAACCCGCAGCCCTTCGAGATCCTCAAGATGGATCGCCGCCGCGGCAACATCGTGGTGTCGCGCCGCACCGTGCTCGAGGAGAGCCGCGCCGAACAGCGTTCGGAAATCGTGCAGAACCTCGAGGAAGGCCAGGTGGTCGAGGGTGTGGTCAAGAACATCACCGACTACGGTGCGTTCGTCGACCTCGGCGGCATCGACGGCCTGCTGCATGTCACCGACATGGCATGGCGCCGCGTCAACCATCCGACCGAGATCCTCAACATCGGCCAGACGGTCAAGGTGCAGATCATCCGCATCAACCAGGAAACCCACCGCATCTCGCTCGGCATGAAGCAGCTCGAGTCGGATCCGTGGTCGGATATCGGCACCAAGTTCCCGATCGGCAAGAAGATCAAGGGCACCGTCACCAACATCACCGACTACGGCGCGTTCGTCGAGCTGGAGCCGGGCATCGAGGGCCTCATCCACGTTTCGGAAATGTCGTGGACGAAGAAGAACGTGCACCCCGGCAAGATCCTGTCGACGACCCAGGAAGTCGACGTGGTCGTGCTCGAGGTCGATCCGGCCAAGCGCCGCATCTCGCTCGGTCTCAAGC
>NZ_RZRY01000790.1:0-2635 GCF_003998035.1 Mesorhizobium sp. M2A.F.Ca.ET.039.01.1.1
CTTCTGATCGGCGGCGTCTCCTTCGACGAGCAGGACAAGAAGCTCGAGCGCGGCGCCGACGTGCTGATCGCGACACCTGGCCGTCTGCTCGACCATCGCGAGCGCGGCAAGCTCCTGCTCAACGGCGTCGAGATCCTCGTCATCGACGAGGCCGACCGCATGCTCGACATGGGCTTCATTCCCGACATCGAGCGCATCTGCGAGATGATCCCGTTCACGCGCCAAACGCTGTTCTTCTCGGCGACGATGCCGCCGGAAATCACCAAGCTCACCGAGAAGTTCCTGCACGCGCCGGTGCGCGTCGAGGTTTCCAAGGCCGCCTCCACCGCGACCAGCATCACGCAGCGGCTGGTGAAGTCCGGCAACAAGCCTTGGGAGAAGCGCGAGACGCTGCGCAATCTGATCAAGGCCGAAGACGCCGACCTGAAGAACGCCATCATCTTCTGCAACCGCAAGGTCGAGGTGTCGGAACTGTTCCGGTCGCTGTTGAAGCATGATTTCGATGCCGGCGCGCTACATGGCGACATGGACCAGCGGGCGCGCATGCAGATGCTCAACAATTTCCGCGACGGCAAGCTGCGCTATCTCGTCGCCTCTGACGTCGCCGCGCGCGGCCTCGACATTCCCGATGTCAGCCACGTCTTCAACTACGACGTGCCGATCCATGCCGAGGACTATGTCCACCGCATCGGCCGCACTGGACGCGCCGGGCGCGCCGGCAAGTCCTTCACCATCGCCACCCGCTCCGACACCAAATATGTCGACGCGATCGAGAGGCTGATCGGCACCAAGATCGAATGGCATGACGGCGACTTGTCGACCGTGACCGAAAGCGAAGGCGAGGAGCAGCCGCGCCGCGGCCGCGGCGCGCCGCGTCGCGCCGGCCGCAA
Source organism: Mesorhizobium sp. M2A.F.Ca.ET.039.01.1.1 (assembly GCF_003998035.1). Classification (NCBI taxonomy): domain Bacteria; kingdom Pseudomonadati; phylum Pseudomonadota; class Alphaproteobacteria; order Hyphomicrobiales; family Phyllobacteriaceae; genus Mesorhizobium; species Mesorhizobium sp. M2A.F.Ca.ET.039.01.1.1. The sequence goes on from NZ_RZRY01000790.1 coordinate 891, forward strand.
GGACGAGGACCGCAAGGATCGCGGCGAGCGCCGGAAGGACCGCCACGCCAAGCGGGACGAGACGCCCGAGCCCGTGCGCGAAGAGCAGCCCGTCGCTGAAGTGGCCGATATCCCCGAACGCCGCGCCCGCAAGGACGCGATCCGTTCCGAGAACGAGCGCAAGGGTTCGGGCAACCGTCACGAGCACCGCGGCGACGCCCGCCCACAGCGCGACCGCCCCGGCCGCCATCGCGAGGAAGACGACGCGACCGTCGGTTTCGGCGACGACGTGCCGGCCTTCATGCGAATTGTCGCGAAAGTCTGAAGCTCCACCTGTAGAAGCAGACATGAAAACGGCCCGGTTTGGGCCGTTTCCTTTTTTGCGCTGGCTGGCACGCCCTGCCCTACATCGGTCCAGGCATCATCTTGGTCGGCTTTTCCAGCATCGGGAACTCGGCCTTGGTGCATTTCACGTTCGGGTTCGTCGGGGTGAACATGCCGTTCGGATTGTCCCTGAACAGCCAGGCATGCAGGTCGTAGTGGACGAACTCCCGCGGGATGAGCGGGTAGTGCCCTTCCATCGGTCCCATGAACTTCTGGCCGAACAGCGTCGGAACCGCCTTCACGTCCGGCGTCAATGGAACCAGCCATTCCACGGCGACCAACTTCAAACCCTTCTTCGTCGGCTCGTAGATCAGGACGTTGGGCTTCATCGGGTCGAGCGGCTTGCCGATGCTCGGGACATTGACGAAATGGACACCCATGGCGCCCTTAGGATAGTACATCGCGCCGTCAATCTTCTCGCCGCCATAGTAGACGCAGCCTTCGGTCGACAGATAGAGGTCGCGGATGGCGGCGGTGTAATCTTCATATTTGGCCAGCGATTTCTTCAGGGCTTCGATATCGGCCTTGCTGGCATCCTCTGCCCGGGCTGTGGCGGCTCCGAGCCATGCGCCCAAAAGGCCAGTCAAAACGAGGACGCCGCAGCGCCCGAGGCGAGCTGTTCTTGTCATGCATTCCTCCCAGATCCTTGATCTGGCCGTGCAAGACCGGGGCGGCAGATGCGATTGCGCGGCCGGTTTGACCGCCCCATCCCCTCTGGAACAGTTGGATGGTAGTCCTTTCCCTGGATTTGGAAAGTATCAATTAGAACAAGCTAATGTCCTACGACCTTTGACCCATCCTTGGACACGCCAACAAAAAACGGCCCCTTACGGGACCGTTTTGCTTCGATGGCGGTGCGCAGTTGGGCGCGGCTCTTTCAGGTGAGCGGCGACAGCTGGATTTCGACGCGCCGGTTCTGCTCGCGGCCGGCGGCCGTGGCATTGGATGCGATCGGGCGCGTCTTGCCGAAGCCGGTGACGGCGAAGCGGCGCTGATCGACGCCCTGGCCGGCGAGATAATTGGCGACGGCGAGCGCGCGGCGCTGCGACAGGTCGAAATTGTGTTCGTCGCCGCCGGTCGAATCGGTGTGGCCGAACACGTCCACCGTGGTCTGGCGGAACTTCTTCAGCACCAGCGCGACCGAATTCAGCACCGGATAGAAGCCCGGCTTCACCGCGTCCTGGTCGACGTTGAAGGTGATGTCGGACGGCATGTTGAGGATGATCTGGTCGCCGCTGCGGGTGACGCTGACGCCGGTGCCCTGCAACTGACGGCGAAGCTCGGCCTCGTTCTGGTCCATGGTCGCGCCGATCGCGCCGCCGGCGAGCGCGCCGATGCCGGCGCCGATCAACGCATTGCGGCGGTCATTGCCGCCCGCGAGC
>NZ_RZRY01000791.1:0-2630 GCF_003998035.1 Mesorhizobium sp. M2A.F.Ca.ET.039.01.1.1
CCGCCAGTGCGGCCGCGGCATCGAGCTCGCCATCGACAAGGGCGTGGATCATCAGCTTCACATCCTGCGGGTCTTGCGGCAATCCATCCTCACGGGGGCCATCCTCACGCGGGCGATCTTCATGCGGGCTCATGGCGCCCTCCAAGTTCCGTCATCAACAGGCCGCGAGCCCTTGCCAGCCGCGACATCACCGTGCCTTGCGGCACGTCGAGCATGGCGGCGATCTCGCGGTAGCTGAGACCGTTTATGTCGCGCAGCACAAGTGTTTCGCGGAAGGCTTGCGGCAGCCTGGCGATCGCCGCTTCCACCGCCGCCGAATTCGCCTTGGCGATCAGCGCCGCCTCCGGGCTGTCGGCATCATTGTCGGGCGGCGGCGAGACGTCGTCGAGATCGGCGAGGTCGCCGACCGCCACCACGCTCCGCGGACGGTTCTTCGCCATCCACGTATAGGAGGCGTTGCGCACGATGGTGAGCAGCCACGCGCGGGCGTTTCCCCCAGCGAACCCGGCAATACCCGCATGCGCCTTGAGGCAGGCCTCCTGCACGACATCCTCGGCGTCGGCGGTGTTGCCGGTCAGCCAGCGGGCGAGCGACAGCGCATCGCCAAGATGCGGCAGCACCACCTCGGCAAAACGCGCGGCCAGCATCTTTTCGCTCAACACCGTTCCGCCGTCGGGCGCTCCCGCCATGGGTCTGCCGCCGCCCTCAGCGGGAGGCGACGGTCTGTCCCGGCTCGTGCGCGTGAAGATCGCGACCGCAGGCGATGGCGCCTGCTTCGGGGGAAGAGAGGGCATTGGTGTCACCGGAGTCAAGTGTCTCGGAAGCAAGGGGCGCCTCGCAAGGGGACGGCGCATCGCTGGCTGCAACAGGGTGCTCGCCGTCATGGTCGTGGATCTCGATGGTTGCGACCGGCACGGATCAGGGCCGGCGGCGGGGCGGCATCGCCCGGAACAGATGCGCCCAGCGCCAGCGCTCCATGGGACGGCTGCGGTAGACGCCTTCGCCCTCTTCAGCCCTAGCGTATTTGTCTTCATGCCGTTTCATGACGGTCTCCTGCTGGTGCGCACAAAACGCGCATGCCCTGGAGACCGGCGGACCGGGCCATTTATTCCCGGCCGCTCCGCTTTTTCATTCACGCTGATGTGATCGGAACTGCGCGCGGCCTATAGCGCCGACAGGAAAAGTCCCGCCAGCGCCGATGCCGCCAGCGTCGGCAGCATGCCGAGTTTCAGCCTGAACATGGCAACCATCGCCGCAACCGACAGCAGCGCGGCGCGCCAGTCGAGCGAGGACAGGACCGGCACCTCCACGCCCCAACCGACGCTTGCGACCTTGCCGAAGACGACATGCAGCGCGAACCACAGCGCCAGGTTCATGATCACGCCGACCACCGCCGCGGTGATCGCGCCGAGCGCCGCTGCCAGCGCTCGGTTCTGCCTCAGCTGCTCGATGTAGGGGGCGCCCAGAAATATCCAGAAGAAGCAGGGCACGAAGGTCGCCCAGAGCGTCAGCAGCGATCCGAGCGACCCGGCGAGCAGCGGGCTGGCAAGGCCGGCATGGCGATAGGCGGCGGCGAAGCCAACGAATTGCAGCACCAGGATCAGCGGTCCGGGCGTTGTCTCGGCGAGGCCCAGCCCGTCGACCATCTGGCCGGGTGACAGCCAGCCGAAAGAGGTGACCGCCGCCTGCGCGACATAGGCCAGAACCGCATAGGCGCCGCCGAAGGTGACGACGGCCATCAGGCTGAAGAAGCCGCCGATCTGCGCCCACACGCTGCCTGGCCCCACCAGCACGGCGATCAGCGCCACCGGTCCGAGCCAGAGCGGCAGCCAGATGGCGATGGTGCGGACCGCGTGCCATTTGGTGGGCACGGTGTGGGCCAGCTCGCCGCGTTCGAACATCAGGTCGACCACGCCGATTCTGTCGACGGTAGCCCCACCCTTGCCATGGGCCGAGCCGGAAAACAGGCCTGGCGCGAAGCGGTTGCCGATCCAACCGATGAGGCCAGCCGCAAGCACGATCAGCGGGAACGGCAGCTTGGCGATGTAGATCGCCAGGAAGGCCACCACCGCGATCGCCACCATTACGCGGTTCTTCAGCGCCCGCTTGCCGATGCGGATCACCGCCTCGACGACGACGGCCAGCACCGCCGCCTTGACCCCGAAGAACAGCGCCTCGACCACCGGCGCGTCGTTGTAGAGCATGTAGAAGCTGCTCAGGCAAAGCATCACCAGCGCGCCAGGCAGCACGAACAGTGTGCCGGCGACGAGGCCGCCGGCGGTCCGGTGCAGGAGCCAGCCGATATAGACGGTAAGCTGCTGCGCCTCGGGTCCAGGCAGGAGCATGCAATAGTTGAGCGCGTGCAGGAAACGCTCCTCGCCGATCCAGCGGCGCTCCTCGACCAGCTCCTTGTGCATCAGCGCGATCTGCCCGGCCGGCCCGCCGAAGGACAGCAGGCCGATCTTGGCCCAGAGCCGCGTCGCCTCACGGAAGCTCGGCATGCCGGGGGTATCCACCGGCGGCGCGGCGTCGTCCTTGGCGAGCGCGGTCATGGCGCCTTGCCTCCGGCCGGCCAGTTATGCGTCTCGTCCGCGGCGTCGCGGCACCAGCGGAAGAAGGCGTCGTAAAGC
>NZ_RZRY01000792.1:0-2630 GCF_003998035.1 Mesorhizobium sp. M2A.F.Ca.ET.039.01.1.1
GCAATGCCTTTCTTGGTTTCCGTCAGTTCCTTGGAGCCGACAAGGCGCGACGCCTGCGCGATGCGGATCGGCAGGCCCGAGAAGCGCTGCGAGAAGGTCTTGAAATGCTGGCGCGACAGAAGCGTCGTCGGCACCACGACCGCCACCTGGAAACCTTCCATGGCGGCGATGAAAGCGGCGCGCAGCGCCACTTCCGTCTTGCCGAAACCGACATCGCCGCAGACCAGCCGGTCCATCGGCTTGCCGGCACCGAGATCGTCCATGACGGAATCGATCGCCGTCTGCTGGTCGTCGGTCTCCTCATAGGGGAAGCGCGCGGCAAACTCGCCATAGAGCCCCTCGGCGGGAATCATGGTTGGCGCGGAGCGCATCTGCCGCTCGGCGGCAATGCGGATCAATTGCCCGGCCATATCGAGCAGGCGCCGCTTGAGCCGCGCCTTGCGCGCCTGCCAGGCGCCGCCGCCCAGTTTGTCGAGCGTCGCTTCGGCCGAATCCGAGCCGTAGCGCGATAGAAGCTCGATGTTTTCGACCGGCAGGAACAGGCGGTCGTCGGCCGCATAGTGGATTTCGAGACAGTCATGCGGCGCGCCGACCGCTTCGATGGTGCGCAGGCCGATAAAGCGGCCGATGCCATGATCGGCATGGACGACGATGTCGCCGGCGGACAGCGACGAGGCTTCGGCAATGAAATCGGAGGCCTTTTTCTTGCGCTTCGAACGCCGGATCAGCCTGTCGCCGAGGATGTCCTGCTCGGCGACGACGACCAGACCGTCGGTCTCGAAACCGGATTCGAGCGGCAGCACGGCAAGACCCGCCTGCCCCGGCTCGAGCTTTTCGACCTCGGCAAGCGTCGCGACGGTCTTCAGATTGCCAAGATGATGTTCAGCCAGGATCTGGCCGAGCCGGTCGAGCGAGCCTTCGGTCCAGCCAGCGACAATGACACGGCGACGCGCGGCGCGCTCATCGGCAATGTGCTTCACCACCACGTCGAACACGTTGATATTCGGGTCGGCGCGCTCCTCGGCGAAGCTGCGGCCGTGCCGCGAGCCGGCATGGAAGACCTTTTTGCCTCCGACATCGGGGGCATCGAAGACGGTGAAGTCTATGTCCTCGCGCTGACCGAGCGAGGATCTGAGATTCTCCGGCGACAGGTAAAGCAGGTCCGGCGCCACCGGCTTGTAGGGCACGGCATCCTTGAGCGCGCTGTCGGCCTGTTTCCGGCGCGCCTCGTAATGGTCGAGGATCAGCGTGTGCCGCTCGGCCAGCGCCTCATGCGCCAGATGGTCGAAAACCACGGGCGCATCCGGCATATAGTCGAACACGGTCTCCAGCCGCTCATAGAAGAAGGGCAGCCAGTGCTCCATGCCGGCAAAGCGCCGGCCTTCGCTGACCGCCGCATAGAGCGCGTCGTCGCGCGACGGCGCGCCGAAAGCTTCGATATAGGAACGGCGGAAGCGGCTGATCGTCTCCGGCGTCAGCGCCACCTCGCTCATCCCCTGTAGCGACATCGACTTGCGCTGCCCGGTGGTGCGCTGTGTTGCCACGTCGAAGACGCGGATCGATTCCAGCGTATCGCCGAAGAAGTCGAGCCTGAGCGCCTCGCTCCAGCCGGGTGCGAAGAGGTCGAGAATGCCGCCGCGAACCGCGAATTCGCCGAGCCCGCGCACCGTCGGCACGCGCTCGAAGCCGGAAATCTCCAGCCGCGCGATCAGCGCGTTCATGTCGATCTGGTTGCCGGGCCTGGCGTGAAAGGTCTGCGCCTCGATCAATTCGGCCGGCGGGATGCGCTGCAACAGCGCATTCGCGGTGGTGAGGATCACGGCGCGATGCGGCTTCTTCGCCAGCGCGATCATGGCGGAAAGCGCGTCGAGCCGCCGCGCCGCGGCATCGGCGCCGGGCGAAACGCGATCGTAGGGCAGGCAGTCCCAGGCCGGCAGTTCCAGCACCGGCAGGCCCGGCGCGGCAAAGGCGAGCGCCTCGATGATCGCCGGCAGCCGCTGGCCGTCGCGCGCGACGAACAGCACCGGCTTGTCCGGCGCGATCTCCTGCGCCGTCTGGACCAGGGCGAAGGCTTCGTAGCCGTCGGCGACGCCATCGACGATGAACTGGCCGGCGCGGCCCTTGGGCAGGCCAATGGAAGGAATGAGGCTCATGCGTTTTTCAAAATGTCATGGTCCGGCGCGACGCCATGATTTTCCGCAGCACCGCGCAATCGATATCGGGCGGAACCGGGTGCTCGCCGGTGACCATCGGCAGGAAATCGTTGTCGGGAATTTCGAGAAGCCTCTCATATTGGTCGATTTCATCGCCGGTCAAGGCGCCGATCTCGGCGTCGGCGAAGCAACCGAGGATCAGGTCCATCTCGCGCATGCCGCGATGCCAGGAGCGGAACAGCAGCTTGCGGCGGCGGGCATCCAACCCCTCGCTTGATCGCTGTGTTCCGGTCATGGCAGGCTATCCTTGTTCGAAGCGGCGCATATAGCGTGGATAGAGACTGGTGTCAGCCTTGCAAGGCAAAGTAAGACACCCGACAATCAACCTGAAATGATTGCATTCCTTCGCGCCCCCCTCTGTCCTGCCGGACATCTCCCCCACTTGGGGGGAGATCAGCAGCTTTGCCGCCGGCACCA
>NZ_RZRY01000793.1:0-2623 GCF_003998035.1 Mesorhizobium sp. M2A.F.Ca.ET.039.01.1.1
TCGACACCCGGCTTATCTCTGTGGCGATTGAAGAGGGCAAACATCTGCGACCGGGTCGCGATGCCCTCGAACGCCTTTCGGAGCGGGGGATGGGTGGACATGAGATGCCTCCGGAATAGCCGAGCCTCCCGGCGTGCTGGGGTGCGCGGGCGAGAGACGATCGGCGGGTGCGGGATCGTTGGACTGCTTCAGGCGGCCCGGCGACCGGCGGGCTGTGCTGCTTCGCGCCCGATACCGGTGATGGCGCGGACGGCGGCCGCGAGCGCCGGAACGTCGTCGAGCATGGCGAGCGCTACGAAGTGATTGGCTCCGCCGGTATAATCCTTGCGGCCCTTGCAGGTGCGGATCAGGATGCCGTGGCCGGAGGACATGGCGAACTGACCAACCTGGATGTATACCCGGTCATGGTGCAGGGTAATTTCGCCGGAAACGGCGATACCCGCCTTGCTCGAACGCAGGTCATAGCTGCCTGGCGGCAGGGCCAGTTCGGCAGCGAGTTTCTTCAGCCGCGAGCGGGCCGTCGTGTGAAATCGTCTCTTCTGCTGCTCGTCATAGGAGCAGCTCCTGGTCCAGTCGAACATGTCGAATCTCCATGGATCGGAAACAGGCCCGGCGATCGCTCGCGCGATCCCGGCCTGTCGGTGATTGGTTTATTCGGTTTAGAACTCAGGCTGCTGTGCGGCCCTCGATGATGTCGGCGCCGACTTCGTCGGCGGAGACTTCTTCGAGATAGGCTCGGCTATACCGGTTGTTCGCGAGCCAGCGTTCGGCCGCCTCGCGGTCCCTGGCGAGATGCAGGAGTTCCGGGTTGTCGCCTAGATCCTGCAGGACGCGTACCATGCCGATCTCGGGACGTTCGACGATCTCGAAACGCAGGTTGCTCTCGACGGAGTAGGTGCGACGAACTGAGATGACGACAACGCCGCCCTCTCCGAAATCGCCCTCATGCAAAGTAAAATATGCCGGCGAACTATAGGTCGCGCGCGTTCGTGGTGGCTCCTTCCTCACCAGGCGGCCGGTAGCATTGCGGCTCTCCCACGCGGAGAGCTTCTTTCTGAAGCGGGTTGGGGGTTTCGGTGTTCCGTCCGAATAGCGGATGACGCTCCCAATGGGGCGGAATCGTAAACGATATGAGCGGACATGCGGATCTCCATGTTGGAAAATTAACAAGGGCCCGGCGGGATGCCGGGCCCGGTGCGAAGCCGGTGGCCGATTACTCGGCGGCCTCGAGTTGGTCTGTTTCCTCGCCGGCGAGGGTCGTTGGTTCCTCGGATGCTGTGTCGGCGAGGAAAGCCGGCAGCTCGGCCGCATCGCCGTCGAGAGCCGTCTCGTCCGCCGCATCCTCGGGGATGGTCTCGCCGGCGTCGACTGCCGCGTCACCTTCGAGGCGCAGCGGCTCGGGCAGCCAGGTCGACCCTTCGAGAAGGCGAGCGGCCTCACGGGCCATCAAGTCCTTCTTCATATGGTCGATCAACTGCGCGGAGTCCTGGCCGCGGGCCTCGCGCACCGCCTGGACGATCCTGGCCTTGGTGACGCGGCCAAGATAGTTGTCGACGGTCGGTTCCCAGCCGGCCGTGACCATGTCGAAGTCAAGCGTGGCGGCGAGCGCATCGGCATGGGTGAGCGCGCCCGGCCGTCTGTTCCACGGCTCGACTACGGCGTTGAGCGAGAGCGACGCGCAGTGCGCGAACAGCGCCTTGCGGCTCGCTTCGTCGAGGCCGAGCAGGAAGTCCCAGAGCTTGTCGCTGTCTGGCATATCCCTATCCCATGCCTCGTGACGCTCGGCGATCTCCTTGGCCCAAGTAGTCTCAGCAAGGCCCTGGACCTGGCCAAAACTGTTGCTCGCAAGAGTGACTTCGAGGCAGCTGTCCTTGGCGAAGCGGTAGAACACCTGCAGCACGAGGGCATGGAGAACGGCGACGAAGGCGATGTCGACGTTGCTCGCGAGCGCGTTGCGCAGCGCCAGCGTCTTCTGCGCGGTGAGGTCGAAGACAAGCCGTTCCGGCAGAGGCTTGATGCCTTCTTCCTCGGGCTCCTCGGTCGCTTCGGATCCGCCGTTCGTGGACCGGCCGTTCACGACGATGCCATTGGCGCCGTTCTCGTCGGACTGCGACGCGTCGCGATCCCCGCCGTCGGCTTCCTCGTCATCGTCCGCCTCGGCACGAGGCTCATCCTCGGGACGAACGAAGCCGGCTTCGACCTGCAACTGGCTGTTGGCGCCGAGCGTGACGAAGGCGCCGGCAATTGCCTTCTGTGCCGGATCGTAGACCTGGGGACGATCGCCAAAACCGTCGAGCTCGGCGCCAAGCTGGTCGAGTCTGTCCTCGATCTCCTGGTCGGCGTCTTCCATCTCGGCATATTTGGCGTCGAGCGCATCATATTCGGCCTTCACCGCGTCGTAGCGGGCGATCTCCTCGGCGCTCATTTCCGCGGGTTCGGCATAGATCCGCCGCATGCCGGAGGTGTGGCCGTACGGGAAGCTGATCGCCGCCTCGACCCACTTCCAGCCGTCGGCGCGGATTGTCTCGGCGTCGGTCTTCAGTCTGTCGAACACCAGTTGCTCGAGCAACGCTGCATCCTGGAACCAGCCGCCGGAATCCTGCTCGAATAGGTCGCGCAGTAT
>NZ_RZRY01000794.1:0-2620 GCF_003998035.1 Mesorhizobium sp. M2A.F.Ca.ET.039.01.1.1
TGAGCCAGTGCGGCCGCGCCATCCCGACGAGCATTCTCTACGAGGTCGCCATCTGGTCATCGCGCATGATCGAGCGCGCCCAGGCGCGCGACCGGCTGGCGCGCGAGCAGGCGAATGCGGACAGCTCTGTCGCCGGCGACAAGACGCCGGACGCGCCGTCCACCTGAGCGGCGGCAAGGCAGGGAAATCGAGGCGGCGCTTATCCGCCGTCTTGCATCGATAGCCGATGCGGTTTACCCCCTCGGTCCTTACTTTTGAGGATCGACCATGCTTGATATCAAATGGATTCGCGAAAACCCGAAGGCCCTTGTCGAGGCGCTGGTGAAGCGCTCGTGGTCGGCTGACGAGGCGCAGTCCACGGTCGACGATCTGATTGCCAAGGACGAGGCGCGGCGCTCGCATCTCAGCGAATTGCAGGTCAAGCAGGAGCGCCGCAACGCCGCCTCGAAGGAGATCGGCAACGCCATGCGCTCGGGCGATGCAGCGCTTGCCGAGAAGCTCAAGGGCGAAGTCAGCGATATCAAGGCGTTCATCCAGAACGGCGAGGCGCGCGAGCGCGAGCTCGACAAGGCGCTGAACGACGCGCTTGCGGTGCTGCCCAACGTGCCGCTGGAGGACGTGCCGGTCGGCAAGGACGAGCACGACAATGTCGTCAAGCGCATCGTCGGCGAGGTGCCGACGCGTCCGAACTGGGTGAAGGAGCATTTCGAGATCGGCGAAGCGCTCGGCATGATGGATTTCGAGCGGGCGGCGAAATTGTCCGGCACGCGCTTCACCGTGCTGAAAAGCCAGTTGGCCCGCATGGAGCGCGCGATCGGCCAGTTCATGCTCGACCTGCACACGATCGAGCATGGCTATGAAGAGGTCATCCCGCCACTGATGGTGCGGGATGAGGTGCTTTTCGGCACCAACCAGCTGCCGAAATTCGAGGAAGACCTGTTCTTCACGCCGCATGGCGACGGTCGGCTTGGCCTGATCCCCACGGCCGAGGTGCCGCTGACCAACCTCGTGCGCGAGGAGATCACCGCGCATGAAAAGCTGCCTCTGCGCTACACGGCGCTGACGCCGTGCTTCCGCTCGGAAGCGGGCTCGGCCGGCCGCGACACGCGCGGCATGCTGCGCCAGCATCAGTTCTACAAGGTCGAGCTGGTCTCGATCACCGATCAGGAAAGCTCGATCGCCGAGCATGAGCGCATGACGCGATGCGCCGAGGAGGTGCTGAAGCAGCTCGGCCTGCCGTTCCGCACCGTCACGCTCTGCACCGGCGACATGGGTTTTGGCGCGCGCAAGACCTACGACATCGAGGTCTGGCTGCCGGGGCAGAACGCCTATCGCGAAATCTCGTCCTGCTCGGTCTGCGGCGATTTCCAGGCCAGGCGCATGGATGCCCGCTACAAGGACAAGGACGGCAGGGGCAACCGCTTCGTTCACACGCTCAATGGTTCGGGTACCGCCGTCGGCCGCGCTCTCATAGCTGTCATCGAAAACTACCAGAATGAGGATGGCAGCGTAACCATTCCTGAAGTGCTGCGGCCTTACATGGGTGGTCTCGCCAAGATCGAAGCGAAGTGAACGCATGCGCATTCTTCTGACCAACGATGACGGCATCCACGCCGAAGGGCTGGCGTCGCTCGAACGCATCGCCCGCACGCTGTCGGACGACGTGTGGGTGGTGGCGCCCGAGCAGGACCAGTCCGGTTACGCGCATTCGCTGTCGATTTCGGAGCCGCTTCGGCTGCGCAAAATCGGCGAGAAACATTACGCGGTGCGCGGCACGCCGACCGACTGCGTCATCATGGGTACGAAGAAGATCCTGCCCGGACCGCCGGACCTGATCCTGTCCGGCGTCAATTCCGGCGCCAACATTGCTGATGATGTCACCTATTCCGGCACCGTTGCAGGCGCCATGGAAGGCGCGCTGCTCGGCGTGCGCTCGATCGCGGTCAGCCAGGCTTATTCCTATGTCGGCGAGGATCGCGTGGTTCCTTACGAGACGACCGAGTCGCTGGCGCCGGCGCTGTTGAAGCGACTGGTGGAAACGCCGCTGCCGGACGGCGTGCTGCTCAACGTCAATTTTCCGAACTGCGCTCCCGACGAAGTGGAGGGCACCGTCGTCACCTCGCAGGGCAAGCTGGTGCACAGCCTCTGGGTCGATGAGCGGCGCGACGGACGCGGCCTGCCTTACTACTGGCTGCGCTTCGGCCGCGAGCCGGTCGAAGGCAAGAAGGGCACGGACCTCTACGCGCTGCGCAACCGGCTGGTGTCGGTGACGCCGCTGCAGCTCGACCTCACCGCCCATGAGCTCCGCGACCAACTGACCAAGGCGCTGTCATGAACATGGCATCGGTATGAACACGGTTTTGGCATGAACGTGGTTTTGGCATGAACACAGGCATCGACGACCGCGAGGATTTCGCCGCTTTCCTGCTCAGGCTGCGGGGCAGGGGCACGGCGCCCAAGGCGCTGGTCGCGGCCTTCGAGGCGACGCCTCGGCGCGGCTTCCTGTCGGCCCAGTTCCACGCGCTCGCCTGGTCGGACGGCATGCTGCCGATCGAATGCGGCGAGGCGATCGAGGGCGCCGATTTGCAGGCAGCCGTGATTGCCGCGCTGCACATCGAGC
>NZ_RZRY01000795.1:0-2616 GCF_003998035.1 Mesorhizobium sp. M2A.F.Ca.ET.039.01.1.1
AGTCCGAGGCGCACGCGGCGCTCGGCAAGGCGCATATATTCGGCGCGCGCCTCTTCTTCCGTGGTCTCTTCGTCGGCGAAGGTGCGGCCGGCAGCTTCGAGATCGCGATTGACCTGAGCCCAGATGTTGTTGAACTCGGCCTCGACAAGCTTCGACGGCGCCTCGAAGGAGTAGGATGCGTCGAGCTGGTCGAGCAGCTGGCGCTTCACCTTCTGGCGGGTCATCGAGCCGAACTGGTTCTCGAGCTGGCCGCGCACGATCTCGCGCAGGCGTTCGAGCGATTCCAGGCCGAGATTCTTGGCCGTCTCGTCATTGACTTCGAGCTCGCCGGGCGCCGACACTTCCTTGACGGTGACGTCGAAGGTGGCTTCCTTGCCGGCCAGATGCGCAGCCTGGTAGTTTTCGGGAAAGGTGACGGTGACCTGCTTCTCGTCGCCGGCCTTGGTGCCGATCAGCTGGTCCTCGAAGCCCGGGATGAACTCCTTGGAGCCGAGCACAAGCGGCTGGTCGGTGCCGGCGCCGCCGGCGAAGGCCTCGCCGCCGATCTTGCCGACATAGTCGATGCTCACGCGGTCGCCCTCGGCGGCCTTGCCGCTCTTCGGCTCGTAGCTGCGCGCCGATTCGGCAACGCGCTTCACCTGATCGTCGACTTCCGATTCCGGCACGTCATAGACCTGACGCGTCACCTTGATGTCGGAGAAATCCTTGATCTCGATCGCCGGGATGACCTCGTAGTTGAGGCTGAATTCGAAGTCGGAGCCGCCGGCCAGGATCTTCTCGGCCTCCTTCTCGTCCTCCGTCATGATCACTTCGGGCTGCATGGCGGCCTTTTCGCCGCGGCCGGTGATGATCGAACGGGTCGAGTCGTTGAGGATTTCGTTGACGACCTCAGCCATGAACGACTTGCCGTACATCTTGCGCAGGTGCTGCACCGGCACCTTGCCCGGGCGGAAGCCGTTGATGCGCACCTTGTCGCGGGCATCGGTCAGCCGCGCCATCAGCTTGGCTTCCATGTCACCGGCCGGCACGGTGATCTTGATCTCGCGCTTGAGACCGGAGTTGAGCGTTTCGGTGACCTGCATCCTAGAACCTTTGTTTTCAACAATGAGACTGCCAAACGGTCCTAGCCGTTTACAGCCTGCCGGTATGATGTTGCCGGAAATGGCTTTTGGTACGGAACCTGGCGATTTGACCGCTAACGCGGTTCAAACTCTCCTGAACTACGCCTTGCCAGATGCGAAATAAGTTTCTGTTTTTACTATAACTTTTCACATCTTGCAGAAGCGGAAACTCACGTTCCGTCACATTCGACACGCCTTTTGTCACAGGCTAGGCCAATTTTCAACTATCTTCGCGTCTAGCCGGATAAGCATGATCTGAGCCTCGACATTGACAGAATGATGGCTACATGGGATTGCCGGGGAAAAGCGGATGTGGCGGAATTGGTAGACGCCCTGGATTTAGGTTCCAGTGCCGAAAGGCGTGGGGGTTCGAGTCCCTTCATCCGCACCATCCTTTGCTCTTCGAGCTTCGTATGGCAGGCCACCTAAAGCTCGAAGAGCCGACCTCCGAAGCCCTGGCGAAGGAGGACCGACGCCAGGCCTTCTGCTCTATGCAGTCATCAAACCGACATTGAGGCTCTGCTAGCAGGCGGGTTTGCAGTCGACCGGCCACCCGCATGCGCATCGCGATTCTGGACAGGACTATCGTTCGAACCCTGATCGTGCTTGCGATCGCCCAGCTCATGGGCTGGGGATCGGTCGGGCTGTTGGCTATCGTCGGCAGCCAGATAGCCGCCGACCTTCAAATCAGCATAGCGGCGGTGTTCGCCGGCAATTCGGTATTTTATGTGGTCATGGGCCTGTGGGCGCCGCCGCTGGCAAAGGCTTTCAATGCCTTCGGCGCCCGCAAGGTGATGATCATGGGCACGATCCTTGCCGCTCCGGGCTTCGTGGCGCTGGCGGCCGCGCACGGGCCGGTTCTCTATTTTACCGCATGGGTCATCCTTGGCACGGCTGGGAGCGCGATGCTGACGACGGCGGCCTACATCATGCTGAACGAGGTCGCCGGCAGCAGCGCCAAGAGCGCCATTGGCGTGCTTATGCTGATGACCGGCTTGTCGAGCAGCATCTTCTGGCCCGCCGCCGCCTTCCTGTCCGGGCTGATCGGCTGGCGCATGACTTGCCTCGTCTACGCGGCGGCCATGATCGTGGTCTGCCTGCCGCTCTATGCCTTCGGCTTGCCGCGCCGGCCGCCATCGCCGAAAGCCTCGTCAACGGTTCCGGCAACCCGGAAAACTCCAGCCGTGCCGGCAGGCATCTTCCGTCTGATCGTTTCGGCGATCACGCTCAATGCCTTCGTCACGTTCGGATTCAGCGCCATACTGATCGAACTGCTTAAGGCCGAGGGACTTCCCGCCGGAGAAGCCGTCGCCTTCGGCTCGATGCTGGGCATCCTTCAGGTCGGCGCCAGGGGCGTCGATTTTCTGGGCGCTGGACGCTGGGACGGGATGACCACCGCGCTTTTCGCCGGATTGGCGCTGCCGTTCGCCATGCTGCTTCTCATTCTGGGTCACGGCACGCACTGGTCGATTGCCGGCTTCATTCTCCTCTATGG
>NZ_RZRY01000796.1:0-2613 GCF_003998035.1 Mesorhizobium sp. M2A.F.Ca.ET.039.01.1.1
GTACGCTCCGCTCCAGTTCTCGGAACCTGCCATCCTCGACTCAGCCTGATCCGAATTCCGGTTTGGCCTGGCTCCGCGCAACGAACCTCATCGCTCGTCAACCTTTCCTTAACTCTGCCCAAACGGACCGGCTGAATTCGCTCCGCCGGGCTATCGACGGTCGTTGACATTCGAACAAAATTAGAACAAATTACGAACATACTAACAACGGAGAGAGTTATGTCTGATCTGGTTCAGGATGTCGTCTCGCTGGTTTGCATGAGCACCTTTCTCGTTTCCATGGCGATCTGGATCGGCGCCATGTGATCAGGCGGCCTCGCCGCCGCTGTTTCGGGCGGGCGAGGGCCCGCCCTTGCGGGATGGGCAAGAACCCGCCTGGGATGGGCAAGAGCCCGGCCATTGTTGTTAAGTCTTTCTTGGCCGCGCCGACGTAGGCTGCCCATCCAGACAGGAGCCCAAGACAGGGGAGCCAAGTGTCGGTCTTCGTCACGGTCACCCTCGTGGCCGGCAATCTCGGACTGATCTTCCTTTTGATGACCGTGCCGCTCGGGTCGCGCACGGTGACGGTCAGCCGCGTGATCAAGGCCGATCGCGAGCGCCTCTGGCAGGCGTTGTGGCCGTTCGGAAGCGACGCCGGGTGGTCCGGGGAAATCCTTTCGGCCGAGCCGCTGGACGGCGAGGGAA
Organism: Mesorhizobium sp. M2A.F.Ca.ET.039.01.1.1; assembly: GCF_003998035.1. Classification (NCBI taxonomy): domain Bacteria; kingdom Pseudomonadati; phylum Pseudomonadota; class Alphaproteobacteria; order Hyphomicrobiales; family Phyllobacteriaceae; genus Mesorhizobium; species Mesorhizobium sp. M2A.F.Ca.ET.039.01.1.1. The sequence goes on from NZ_RZRY01000796.1 coordinate 685, forward strand.
CGGCGCTGATCAGATTGTCCTGGGATGGCCGGGACGGGCGGCCGATCGAACGCAAGTCGCGGTTCGAGGATGTCGGCGAGGGCAGCCGCTTCTCGATGACGGTCATCGAGGACACGGCGCTCGACCCGTCCTTCTGGGCGAATTATCGCGAGACCGTCGCGCTTTTGCCCGAGGGCGATGCGACGCGGGTGACGCTTACCCAGACCGACCGCTATCGCGGCGTTGCCTTCCTGGTCTTTCGCTTCTTCGCCATGCGCCGTGAGATACGCAAGCTGGATGTCTGGGCGGCAACCGGCACTTATCGCAAGGGCGGCTGGTTCGAGCATCCGCTGAGCCAGATCGGTTTCGCCGTGCTCTCGGCCCTGATCCTGTGGCCGTTCTTCGGCCTCAATATCGGCGGGCTGGCGCTGGCCGCGATCCTGACCTCGGTGGTCGCCCTGCACGAGCTCGGTCATATGGCCGCCTTCCGCCTGACGGGACATCGCCGGGCGCGCATGATCTTCATCCCGCTGCTTGGCGGCATTGCCATCGGCGGCAGGCCCTATGACAGCCGCTTCGAGGTTGCTTTCGTGGCGCTGATGGGCGCCGGCTTCTCCGCTTTCCTGGTGCCGGTGCTGATCGCCGCCAGCGGCCTCGCCGGCAGCGAAGGACATCGCCTGGCCGCGACGCTTTTGGCCACGCTTGCCGGCTGCGCATCGCTGTTCAACATCGCCAATCTGGTGCCGGTGTGGAAATTCGACGGCGGCCAGGTGCTGCGCCAGATCTGCCCCGGCCCGGCGGTACTCGCGCTGGCGTCCTTCCTGCTCTTGTCCGCGCTTCTCGCGCTTGGCTGGCGGGCCGGTTTCTCGCCGAGCTTCCTGCTGATCGCCGGCGCGGTGTTCTCGATCCTCAGCCTCATCACCGTGGGCAGCGGCGTCAAGCCGCGCCACGAGCTGAAGCCGATCAAGACCTTCGACCGATTGGTCATGGCCGGCGCTTTGCTCGCGGTCTTCGCCATCCATGGCTATGGGATGCTGTGGGCTTCCGCGCAGCTCATGTAGGGTGTGTCGATATTCAGGTGAGGCCGGCCTGCAAATGTCGGCTTCCTGCGCTTCCGGTGCTCACGTACTATAAGTACGCTCCGCTCCGGTTCTCGGAACCGCCTTGTTTGGTCGCTTCGCGCCCGTCTTCGACTCCGACTCGGCCTGACCTGAATCTCAACACACCCGTAGGCGGAGCGGCTTAGCCGGCCTTCCGAGCTGGCTCCGCAGTCGGAACGGCGGCAGGTCCGAACACATCCTCGAAAGCGGCTTTCAGCGCCAGGTCGAGGTCGGCCATCGTGACCGGCAGGCCGAGGTCGACGAGGCTGGTCACGCCATGGTCCGAGACGCCGCAGGGCACGATGCCGCTGAAATGGCCGAGATCGGGCTCGACATTGATGGCGATGCCGTGGAAGCTCACCCATCGCCTCAGCCGGATGCCTATTGCCGCGATCTTGTCCTCGGCCGGCGAGCCGTCGAGCAGGGCAGGGCGATCCGGCCGCACCACCCAGACGCCGACGCGGTCCTCGCGCCGCTCGCCGCGCACATTGAAGGCGGCAAGTGTTTCGATGATCCATTGCTCCAGCGCTGCGACGAAGGCGCGCACATCCTCGCGCCGGCGCTTGAGGTCGAGCATGACGTAGGCCACGCGCTGGCCGGGACCGTGATAGGTGTATTCGCCGCCGCGACCCGCGGCAAAGACCGGAAAGCGGTCGGGATCGATCAGGTCTTCGCCACGCGCGCTGGTTCCGGCGGTGTAGAGCGGCGGATGCTCGACCAACCAGACCATCTCGCCGGCAGCACCGCTGCGGATCGCCACGGCGCGCGCCTCCATGAAGGCCAGCGCGTCCGGATAGGAGGTGAGGCCGGGTTCGATCACCCATTCCACCGGCGCCGAGCCGGGCAGGGG
>NZ_RZRY01000797.1:0-2609 GCF_003998035.1 Mesorhizobium sp. M2A.F.Ca.ET.039.01.1.1
CCGCGACCTCGCCGCGGAAGGATTCGCGCGCCGCGCGCTCGATGATCTCGATCGGCTTCAGATGGCCGAGCAGCGCGTCGAGCCCCGCCGCTTCGGCGGCGATGCCGGCCTCGACGTCGACAATACGGTCAAGCGGCCTTGGTTTCGCCAGCATAGAGCGCCTCCTTGAATGGCGCGGGACCGACTCGGCGGTAGGCGTCGATAAAACGTTCGTCGGGACTGAGCCGAAGGCCGAGATAAGTGTCGACGATCTGCTCGATGGCATCGGTGATCTCTTCCGATGAGAAGCCGCGGCCGATGATCTCGCCCACGGAGGTGTTCTCGTCGGCCGAGCCGCCGAGCGTCACCTGGTAGAGCTCGGAGCCCTTCTTCTCGACGCCGAGGATGCCGATATGGCCGACATGGTGGTGGCCGCAGGCATTGATGCAGCCGGAGATCTTCAGCTTCAACTCGCCGATCTCGCGCTGCCGCTCCAGCGAGGCGAAGCGCTGCGAGATTTCCTGCGCGATCGGGATCGAGCGCGCCGTGGCCAGCGCGCAATAATCGAGGCCGGGGCAGGAGATGATGTCGCTGATCAGGTTGGAATTGGCCGTCGCGAGACCGATCTCCACCAGCGCGTCATAGACCGCCTTCAGGTCGGCGCGCGCCACATGCGGCAGGATGAGGTTCTGTTCGTGGCTGACCCGCAATTCGTCGAAGGCGTATTTCTCGGCGATGTCGGCCACCGCTTCCATCTGGCTGTCGCTGGCGTCGCCGGGCACCTCGCCGATGCCCTTGAGCGAGATCGTGACCGCCGCATAGTCGGGATGGCGATGCGTCACGACATTCTGGTCGAGCCATTCCGAAAAGCTCTTGGAATCGAGCCGCGCCTGCTTCACCACATCGTCGCCCTCAGGCCGGGCGGTCAGCGCCGGCGCCGCGAAATAGGCGTTGATGGCCTGAATGTCCGCCTCCGGCAACTTCAGCTCGGCGTCCTTCAGCTCCTGCCATTCGGCTTCGATCTGGCGGGTGATCTCCTCCACGCCGGTCTCGTGCACCAGGATCTTGATGCGCGCCTTGTACTTGTTGTCGCGGCGGCCGTAGAGATTGTAAACGCGCAGGATCGCCGTGCAGTAGGACAGAAGATCAGCTTCCGGCAGGAAATCGCGGATCTTCTTGGCCACCATCGGCGTGCGGCCCTGGCCGCCGCCGACATAGACCGCGAAGCCCAGCTCGCCGGCCGCGTTCTTCTTCAGATGCAGGCCGATGTCATGGGTCTGGATGGCGGCGCGATCGCGCTCGGCGCCCGTCACCGCGATCTTGAATTTTCTGGGCAGAAACGAAAATTCCGGATGCACCGACGACCATTGGCGCAGGATTTCCGCATAGGGGCGCGGATCGGCCACCTCGTCGGCGGCGGCGCCCGCGAAATGATCGGCGGTGACGTTGCGGATGCAGTTGCCGCTGGTCTGGATCGCATGCATCTCGACGCTGGCGAGATCAGCCAGGATCGCCGGAATGTCCGACAGCGCCGGCCAGTTGAACTGGATGTTCTGGCGCGTGGTGAAGTGACCGTAGCCCTTGTCGTATTTGCGCGCGATATGGCCGAGCATGCGCAACTGCCTGCTGTTCAGCGTGCCATAGGGCACGGCGATGCGCAGCATATAGGCGTGCAGCTGCAGATAGACGCCGTTCATCAGCCTGAGCGGCCGGAACTGGTCCTCGGTGATCTCGCCGGCAAGCCGGCGCTGCACCTGGTCGCTGAACTCGGCGACGCGGGCGTGAACAAAATCCTGGTCGAACTCGTCGTAACGGTACATGCTTCGTCTTTCCGGGCGCGTCCGCCCGCTGCTTTTCTAAAATTCTACGCCCCGATGGCTTCCGGGGCGGCCTGCTTGCCGAGATCGGTGCGGATGGTCGGCCCGGCGGCGCGGATCTTTTCGCGCAGCCGCACCGGCTCGGCCAAACCGTCGACCACATCGACGTCGATCAGATTGACGTCGACAACCTCATTGTTGGCGTAGGCAGAGGCGCCGATCGCTTCCAGCCGATCCTCCGCCGCCTTGTCATGTGCGATATCCGCATGACCGACCGTCTCCGCCCAGCCGCCATCGGCGTACCAGACGGCGATGCCGTCGGAGAGCCTGTTCGCGGTCAGAACCTTCATGGCTGAACTCCTTCGGCGACGGCTGAAGCCGCGCCCTCATGCTTATGTGCCGCGAGCGGCTCGGATCGTTCGAAATTGGCGCCAGCGACCGCATCGCCGATGATCGTCATGACCGGACCGGTGAGGTCGGCGCGCTCTTCCAGCGACGGCAGGTCGGCCAGCGTGCCATGGAAACGGCGCCGGCTGCCGAGACTGGCATTCTCGACGACGGCGACAGCCGTGTCCGGCGACAGCCCCGCCTCGATCAGCCGTCCAGCGACTTCGGCCGCGACCGAGCGACCCATATAGACGGCGACGGTCGCGCCCGAGATGGCGAGCTTGGCCCAATCGGGCAGCGAGTTGCCCTTGAGGTCGTGTCCGGTGGTGAACACCATCGAGGACGAGACACCGCGCAACGTCAGCGGCAACTCGAAATCGGCAGCGGCGGCGAAGGCGGCGGTGACGCCCGGAACCACCTCATAGG
>NZ_RZRY01000798.1:0-2598 GCF_003998035.1 Mesorhizobium sp. M2A.F.Ca.ET.039.01.1.1
CGCCAAGGCGCTCTGGTTCCAGCGCCTGCCTGACATCCATGCCGTGCTGCACCAGGCCGACTGGATCGCTGGACAACTCTCGGGCCGTTTCGACGTCAGCGACGAGAACAACAGCCTGAAGACCGGCTACGACGCCGAGGCATGCCGCTGGCCGGAGTGGATCGCGGCGACTGGCATGCGCATGGAGCTTCTGCCTGCCGTCGTCAGGCCAGGCAGCGTGACCGCCAGGCTCACGGCAGCGGCCGCCGGCCTGTTCGGCCTGCCGCGCGACGTCGCGGTGGTTGCCGGCACCACGGATGGCTGCGCCTCGTTCCTGGCGACGGGCGCTGTGGCCGCCGGCGACGGCGTGACCGCGCTCGGATCGTCGCTGACCATCAAGATCCTGTCCGACCGGCCGATCTTCGCGCCGCGCTATGGCATCTACAGCCACCGGCTTGGCGACGCCTGGCTGGCGGGCGGCGCATCGAACACCGGTGGCAAGGTGCTCGCGCAGCATTTTTCGCTTGCCCGCATCATCGAGCTCAGCGCGACGATCGATCCCGCGACGGAGACCGGCCTCGACTATTATCCGCTCGGCTCGCCCGGCGAGCGCTTTCCCATTGCCGATCCGGCGCTGCAGCCGCGGCTCCTACCCCGGCCGCGATCCGACGCCGACTATCTGAAGGCGATGCTGGAAGGGATCGCCGCCGTCGAGGCGCTCGGCTACCGGAGGCTTGCCGAACTCGGCGCGCCACCGCTGACATCGGTGCGCAGCGTCGGCGGCGGCGCCGCCAATGCCGCCTGGACCGCGATCCGGCAACGAAAGCTCGGCGTCGAATTTCGGCCTGCGCTGTCAGACGAGGCAGCGGCGGGCACGGCACGGCTGGCGCTCAAGGGTGCAAGCGAAGCGGGGCTGCTGTGAGCGCGAAGCACGCCATGCATCTCGACGGGGTCGCAGCGCTCGCCGAACGCTACGACGTGTTCCTGCTCGACCAGTTCGGCGTGCTGCATGACGGGCAGCAGCCTTACCCTGGCGCGGTCGAAGCCCTGTCGGCGCTGAAGCGTGCCGGCAAAACGGTGGCGCTGATCTCGAACTCCGGCAAGCGGGCGGAGCCCAATGAGAGGCGGCTGCTTAAGCTTGGTTTCGAGGCGGGAAGCTGGGACCATTTCGTCTCATCCGGCGAAGTGGCCTGGCGCATTTTCACGGACATGGCGCGCGAAGGCACGCTGCGGGCCGGCACAAGATGCCTGCTGATCAGCCGCGACGGGGACCGCTCGGCGATCGAGGGCCTGCCGCTTGTTTTGACCGAGCGCGGCGACGACGCCGAACTAGTGCTGATCGCGGCCAGCGAAGGCGACCGCTACGACCTCGATCACTACCGAAGACTTCTCGGCCCGGCGGCGGCACGGCAGGTGCCGTGCTTCTGCACCAATCCGGATCGGATCATGCTGACCGCGGTCGGACCGCGCTTCGGCGCCGGCGAGATCGCCGACCTTTACGAACGCCTCGGCGGCAGCGTCACCCGTATCGGCAAACCCTATCCGGCGATCTACGAAGCGGCGCTCGCGCTTGCGGGAAATCCGGATCGTCACGACGTGGTCTGTGTCGGCGACAGCGTCGAGCACGACATCGCCGGCGGCCAAGCCGCCGGCGTGGCGACCGCGCTGGTTTTGTCCGGGATATTGGTCGACAGCGGCGACCCTGCCGGGCTTCTCGACGAATTCAACGCGCATGCGGATTACATGCTGGACGCGTTTCGATGGCGTTGACTATTCGATCCTGCTGCCGCTCTTTGGATCGAACAGATGCAGCGCCGCAGGGTCGGCGGCCAGCCGAATGATGTCGCCCGGCCTGACGTTGCTGCGGCCCATGACGAAGACGCATATCTGCTGGTTGGCCAGCCTGACATAGAACTGCGTCGACAGGCCGAGCGGCTCGACTACTTCGACCTCGGCCTTGAGCGCGCCATCGTCGACCAGCTTGATGTGCTCAGGCCGCAGGCCAATGGTGAGCGCATCGCCGTCCTTGAGCGGCAGGCCATCCGGCAGCCGCAGCTTCTGGCCGTCGGCGAGCACGGCATCGACCTTGCCGCCCTTGGCGACCTTGGCCGGCAAGAAATTCATGCCGGGCGAGCCGATGAAGCCGGCGACGAAGGTGTTGGCCGGCCGGTCGTAAAGCTCGAGCGGGCGGCCAACCTGCTGCACATAACCGTCATGCATGACGACGATGCGGTCGGCCATAGTCATGGCCTCGACCTGGTCGTGCGTGACATAGACGGACGTGGTCTTGAGCTGCTGATGCAGCGCCTTGATCTCGGCGCGCATATGGACGCGCAGCTTGGCGTCGAGATTGGAAAGCGGCTCGTCGAACAGGAACACCTTCGGGTCGCGCACGATGGCGCGGCCCATGGCGACGCGCTGGCGCTGGCCGCCGGAGAGCTGGCGCGGCAGGCGGCCGAGATAGGAGTCGAGGCCGAGCCGCTTGGCGGCGGCGCCGACGCGGCTGTCGATCGTCGTCTTCTCGGCCTTCTTCAGCATCAGGCTGAAGCCCATGTTCGAGGACACGTCCATATGCGGATAGAGCGCGTAGGACTGGAACACCATGGCAATGTCGCGGTC
>NZ_RZRY01000799.1:0-2594 GCF_003998035.1 Mesorhizobium sp. M2A.F.Ca.ET.039.01.1.1
GGTCCGAGCTTCCGATCGATGGCGAGCGGCATTGCCATCTTGATGGCCGGAGCGGCGGCGATCGCGCTCAGCGTATCGGCGGCAAAAGCGCAACAGGCCACGCAGCCGGCGACCAGCCAGCAGGCCGATCAGAAAAAGAAGGCTGACGAGAAGGCCGCCGCCGAAGGAACCTTGCTCGACAAGATCCTCGTCATCAGCCGCACCAGCGAGACGGCAATTCAGTCGCTGGCCTCGGCCAGCCATGTCGACCAGGAACAGCTCGACCGCCGCATGGCGACGACGCCGAACGAAATGCTGCTCGGCGTGCCCGGCGTCGCCGTGCAGGCCGACGCGCGCCGCGTCTCCTCCAGCATCAACATCCGCGGCCTGCAGGATTTCGGCCGCGTCGCGGTCATCGTCGATGGCGCAAGGCAGGATTTCCAGCGCTCCGACCACGGCACGCAGTCGACCTTCTATGTCGATCCTGAGCTCATCAAGTCGGTCGACGTCATCCGTGGCCCGGTCGCCAACACCTACGGCTCCGGCGCCATCGGCGGCGTCGTCTTCTTCGACACCAAGGACGCCACCGATTTCCTCAAGCCGGAAGAGACCTGGGCCGGCTCGCTGACCGGGCGCTATGAGAGCAACGGCAAGGGCTGGACCACCAGCGCCACCGGCGCCTACAAGATCAACGACAACTGGGACGTTCTCGGCAACATCGTCTATCGCGACTATGGCGACTACAAGAACGGCGGCGGCGACACCGTTGCCGGCACCGGTTTCGACGTGCTGAGCGGCCTGCTCAAGACCACCATACGCCCGACCGAAAACAGCGACTTGAAGCTTGGCTGGGTCGGCTCCAAGGACGGCTGGACCGAGACCAGCGGCGGCGTGCCCGCCAACGACGTCGACCTCAAGTCGAACACCTTTACCGCCCGCTACAACATCACCGACGATGCCAAGAGCTGGCTCGACCTCCACATCAACGCTTCCTACAACAAGACAGTTCTCGACCTGACGACGCTCACCGCGCAGAACCGCTTCGATCCGACCACCGGCCTGCCCGTGGTGCTGCCGCCCGGCTCGCTGTCGACCTTCGATGTCGGCACGACCGGCATCGACATCTGGAACACCTCGCGCTTCGAGACGGCGAGCGTCGCGCATGAGCTGACCTATGGCGGCGACTGGGTTGGCGACGATGTCGATACCGGCGGCAGCGCCGGCGGCGACAGTTTTTATACACCGTCGGGCAAGCGCAACGTCTCCGGCGCCTACATCCAGGACAAGCTGACCTGGGAATGGCTCGAGGTCATTGGCGGCCTGCGCTACGACAACTACAGCCTGAAGGACGATACGAACGAGACCTCCGGCGACAGGGTTTCGCCGCGCATCACCGTCGGCGTCTCGCCCTTCGAAAGCGCCGGCCTGGCAGGCCTGCAGTTCTACGGCACCTATGCGGAAGGTTACCGCTCACCCTCACTGACCGAGACGTTGATCAGCGGCAACCATCCGGCCGGCGTCAGCTTCCCGTTCCTGCCCAACCCGAACCTGAAGCCCGAGACCGGCAAGACCGTCGAGTTCGGCGTCAACTACAAGCAGAACGACATCATCGAGGGCGGCGACGCGCTGCGGCTCAAGGCCGCCTATTTCAACAACAATGTCGACGACTACATCGACGGCGTGACGCTCTCGCCCTTCGACCCGACCAGCGGCTGCCCGTTCGGCCCGGGCATTCCGATCTGCTTCCAGTACCAGAACTTCGCCAAGGCCAAGATCAACGGCTTCGAGCTGGAAAGCGTCTACGACGCCGGCTGGGGCTATGCCGGCCTGTCGGCCTCCATCATCAACGGCCACACCATCTCCTATGAGGGCGAGCGCGCCGACCTCGCCACCATCCCCTCCTCGCAGGTGACGGCGCAGCTCGGCTTGCGCTTCCTCGAGGACAAGCTGACCGTCGGCGGCGAAGTGCAGTATAACGGCAAGCCCAAGGGCAATCCGGTGGCTAAGGACTTCACACTGGTCAATGCCTTCGCCAGCTACCAGGCGACGGACAATCTCAAGCTCGACTTCCGCGCCGACAATCTGTTCGACGTCAAATACACCAACCCGCTCAACGGCAGCACCACCGCGGTCCTCTACGAACCCGGCGTCACGCTGAAGCTCGCGGCAACCATGCGCTTCGGAGGCTGAGCGAGACATGAAACGCTTGATGACATCGTTTCGTCTGCTGACCTCGACGTTCGCGATGTCGCTTGCGATGGCGCCGGCGTGGGCCCAGTCCGCGCCGGCTCCGGCCGCAGCTCCGGCATTGAGCCTCGAGCTCAATGCCGCGCAGCCCTCGGAAAAAGGCTGCCGGCTGACCTTCGTCGTCAACAACGCGCTCGGCGCCGACCTGTCCAAGGCGGCTTTCGAGATCGCGCTGTTCAACGAGGCGGGCGTCGTCGACCGCCTCACCGTGCTCGATTTCAAGGACCTGCCGGCCGGCAAGACCAAGGTCACCCGCTTCGACCTTGCCGGCGCCGACTGCGGTAAGCTCAGCCGCGTGCTGATCAACAGCGCGACCGAATGCGCCGGTACCGGCGTCGAGCCGGCGGCCTGCATGCGCGCCTTGAAGA
>NZ_RZRY01000079.1:0-15162 GCF_003998035.1 Mesorhizobium sp. M2A.F.Ca.ET.039.01.1.1
GCGGTCGAGATCAGTTTCTAGCCGGACATGCTTAAAGCATGTCTCCCGAAAGTGGGAACCGGTTTCGGGATAAAGACATGCGTAAAATCAAAGACCTAAAGCGCATGGAGCGAATCCCAAGGATCGCGACGCGCTTTAGATGGCCGTGTCCCAGCCGGCGAGTTCGAGCCCGCGACGCAGTCGTTCGCGGTCCTCTTCGCGTTCCATGCGCATGTCCTGGACGATCTGGGCGATGGTGAGGTCTGGCTCCAGGGCGCGACCTTCGATGACGCAGGCCAGCGCCTTCCCGTGGTCGCTGGCAAATGCGTGGCATGCGGCCAGCCGCGCCCATTGCCAGGCGCTCTTGCGGGGCAGACAAGAGAAGGACGCGGCCGCTTCCTGATACCGCCCGAGCGCCAGCAGAGCTTCGCCTCGATCGTAATAGTACCAGGTCGGATGCATGGGATTGAGCTGGACGGCCTTGTCGAGCAGCGCGAGCCCAACCTCGCCGTCGCCGCGCAGCGCCCGGAAGAAGCCGGTTTGGGCGAGCGTGTCTGCATCGTAGGGATTGAGATCCAGCGCGCGGGCGAAGTGCTTCTCGACCGCGTCGTATTCGTCGCGGCCGCGATAGAGAAGCGTCAGCGCCAGCATGCGGTGGCAGCGCGCCTCGTCCGGGCTGAGCGCGATCGCATGCAGCGCCCGGTCGCGCGCCTGGTCGAGCACGGCGCGCGGCGCGTCGTTATAGCCGCCGATAATCACTTCGGCGAGGGCCAAATAGGCATGCGCCAGCCCTGATTGGGGATCGAGCTCGATCGCCTTGAGGAAATGCGCGCGAGCCGCCTGGTTGATCCCTTCGCCATAGCTGCGCAGCAATTCCTTGCCGCGCAGGAAATGCAGATAGGCTTCGACATTGGCGGCGGGCGCGGGCAGGCCGCGCCGCATCACCGCGCTTTCGATGTTGGCGACCAGCGCCGTCACGATCCGCTGCGCCACCATCGTCTGGAAAGCGAAGATATCGGCCGTGGCAAAAGTGAAGCTCTGCGACCAGACGCGCCGGCCCGATGCCGTCTCGGTCAGAACCACGCGCGCCGTATTCCGTCCCGGCGGTTTCGACGCGGCCTTCGGTGATATAGTCCGCGCCGAGCCGCTCCGCCGTCGCCCGGATGTCCTCGCGCGAATGCTCTGCCAGGGCGAAGGCGGAATGGCGCGCCAGCACGGCGACGGTCTTGAAGTATGAAAGCGCGTTGGTGATTTCCTCGACCGCGCCGTCGAACAATGCCTTGGCGGTGGCGTCGGCGGGGTCCACATCAAACGGCAGCACCGCCACCGTAGGCTCCGCCCGCGCCGCGGCCGCCGCCGGCGGCTGCGCGGCCTCGGTCTCGGGAAGCTGGAAGAGGTAGCCCCGGCGCGGCACCGTGCGGATCAGCGCCTGCGCCTCGTCGCCAATCGATTTGCGCGCGTCGCGGATCGATTGCGTGAGCGAGTCCTCGGTGACGATGATGCCCGGCCAGACGGCCTGCAACAGCTCGTCCTTGCTCAGCACCCGTCCGGGATTGCGCGTCAGGAAGGCGAGCAGTTCCAGGGTTTTTGGCCGGACGGGCACAATCTCGCCGTCGCGCCGGAGCGTACCCCGGTCAAGATCGAGAACAGCGCCGCCAATCCGTAGCGCCAAGCCCTTGCCCCATCGACACGCCTGATTGCGCGGGGTTCATTGGGAGGGCAAATCCCGGCAAGGTCAAGCCCGAAACATGCCGAGCAGGCCAAGCCACGAACGGCGGCGCGCGGCGTTCGGCTCGACGCGAGCCTCGCCAGGCGCGGTCTCGTTGGGCGGCAGCAGGTATAGCCAGGCCAGCATCTCGTTGGCCTCGCCGCAGCAGGGTCCCGCGATGCCCGCGGAAAGCATGCTCAGCGCTTCACCCCGCGACAGCGACGTCGGTGCAAATGATATGTCAGTCCTCGCATGCATGATTGACCTCCGTGGCTGGCGTCATGTGCTGCCATGAACGCCATCATCGTCCCGAGGGCGTCCGTTTGTCCTGAAACAATCCTGATTTTTCGCTGAATCCGTCCGGCCTAGCGGCGCCACAAGGGCTTGGCGAGTTCGTCGCGCACCTGGTCCATCGTCAGGCCGATATCGCCGATGAGATGCGGCGTCTCGCGCGCCCTGATCGCAAGCTCGTGACGAAACCGCGCCCGCTCGCCCCATGCCGACAGCAGGTCGAACAGGCCGGGCCGCTGCTCGGCCGCGTGGGCGTCCGTCAGCGGTTCGCTGAGATGGAGCCGCACGGCGTCACGGAATTCGGATATGGTGTCGAGCATCGTTTTCATGGTCGGCTCCCTCGTTTGAACGCTGCCCCATGGATAAGGGCATGCGGGGAGCCTGAACCTTCGCCATGCGCCGAACCATCGGCCGCATGCAGTGTTTTGGGTCCTGCATTTGTAGTATTTTGATGGTTCTACGGTTGATCGCATCTATGCCCGCTGGCAGGACAAGCCATGAACCGCATCGTGACGACCTCGGAGGCGTTGTCGGACCGCGAGCGCGCGGTGGCGGAGAGGTTCGCCGCCGGCATGACCTATCGCGAGATCGGCGAGGCGCTGTTCATCGCGCCGTCCACCGTGCGCACCCATCTCGCGGCGATCTATGAAAAGCTAGGCGTGCGCAGCAAGGTCGCGCTCGCCATGCATATCAACGCCATCGCAGCAGCGCCGGCCATGTCGCCGAACGGGCCCGAAGCTTCGCCGATGCTGGCGATATTCCCTATCGAATGCCTGAGTGCCGACGAGCAATGGCGCCGTTTTGCCGACGGCTTGTCGTCGGACATTACCGTCGATCTTGCGCGCTACGCGGACCTGCCGGTCGTTGCCTTCCACACCATGAAGGCCCTTGGCAGCAGGCCGGCCGATTTCGCCGCCGACGGCAAGGCGTTGGGTGCTGCCTATATCCTGTCTGGTCAATTGCGAGCGGACGGCCGACGGGTAAGGCTTACGATGGAACTCGCCGACGCACAGACCGGCGTCAGCCTCTGGAGCGAGCGCTTCGACCGGCCCGTGGAGGACATCTTTGCGCTGCAGGACAGCTTGACCGAAAGCGTCATCAACGTGCTCGCCGGCTGTTTCGGAACGATCGCCACGGTCGGCCGCAATGCGATCCGCCGCAAGCCGCCGGCTAGCCTGCGCGCCTACGACTGCTATCTGTTGGGCGTCGAGCAGCACAACACCTTCAGCCGCAGCGGCAACGGCGAAGCCATCAGGCTGTTTTCACGCGCGCTCGATCTTGACCCGACACTGGTCAGGGCCTGGACCGAACTTGCCTACGCCTATTCGATTGAGGCCTGCAACGGCTTCGGCGACGATCTGAACGCCTCGATCGCCAAATGGCGCTGGGCGGCCGAGAATGCCCTGCGGCTCGACGCGAGCGACAGCACTGCGCACAACTGCTTCGGCGATCTCATGGGCTGCCTCGGCGATCTGGAGGCAGCTGAAAGAGCCCACCGGCGCGCCTTCGAATGTGGTTCCAATCATGCCGACACACTGGCGCTGCTTGCCGGCAGCAAAGCGCTGGTCGCCGGCGATCCGGCCGAAGCGATCCCGCTCATCGAGCGCGCAATGCGCCTCAACCCGCTTGCCCCGCCATGGTATTTCGGCATGCAGGGGCGCGTCCTGTTCACGGCCGGCAGGTACCGGGACGCCATAGCAGCGCTGCGACGGAGCACGCCGGATTCTCCGCACATGCTGATATTTCTGATGCTCGCCCATGCGAGGGAGGGCGAGGGGGCCGAGGCGGCCGCCATCGCGAGCAGGTTGCGCACGGAATTTCCAGGCTTCTCGGTCGACGGTTTCATTGCGGGGTATCCCGTCACCAATCCCGACGCCGTGCGCGCTATCCGCGACGCGGCGAAGCTGGTGGCGATCCGTTAGCCCCCGCCCAGAAACGCCGCGATCAGCTTCAACATATTGCCGTCCCGCCCGAACTCCTTGGTGTCGAAGTCGCGGCTGCCCTGGCGCTGCGCCCTGGAGAGCTGGTCGAGATAGGCCGTCAGTTCGGCCCTGACCTTCTTGCAGCCGGGATCGTTCTCGGCGGTGAGGCCGGTGCTGAAGGCGACGATCTTGTCGACCATGTCGATGATGCCGGCGCCATGCACCTTCTCGTGCGCGATCAGCCCGGCCGCGAACCTGTCCCAGCGCGCCTGCAGGGCGGGGTCCAGCTTTCTGGCCGGCTTCGGCAACGTGTAGGTGATGATCAGCTTCGGTCGCGCCGACTTCAGCACGCAGGCGCTGCCTTGCGGCTGGTAGTCGCGCTGCCAGGTCAGCTTGAAGAACGTGTGCGCGATGACGCGACGCCCGCCGCCGGCCGCGCCGACCAGCGGGCCCTTCTCGCCGATCGACAGATAGAGCTGCTCCGCGCTTTGCCCGGAGACGGCATAGGTCTCGATACTCTCGATGGGCTTCCACTCCGCCCGCGCAGGGGAGGCAAGGAGCAAGGCGCAAAGCAGGATGGCGAATTTCATGAGGGACTCGATGGGATTCCGTGCGTTAGGTGCATAGCGGTTGTCTCGTGCGAGATCAAAGCGCGCGGGCAATCCGTCCTTTGAGGAAGGAGACTACGAGACGCCGCGCCGGAACCCGCTCCGCCCGTCATCCGTTTCCTTGGCCAATCATCCCAACCGATGGGGGAGGACAAGATGACCCGCAACGAGATCATTTCCGTGCTTGGACCGGTGGACGAGGCCGTGATCGCCGACATCGCGCTCACCGGCGCAAGCCTCGAGGAGCTGCGCGAGGCCTTCGCCTGGATCGGCGCCGACGAGGCGCTGGTGAATGAGGGCCATGCCATGCCTGGCGCCCGCGTGGCGAGACTGATCGAGATCCTCGAACCGCCGGAGGACGAGCCCGAGGCGCCGCACGCGGCGGACTAGGGCGCCGGCGCTTCATGGGGAGGCGTTATAGATCCCCATCCCTGAAACAAAAGCCGCGTTCCCGACGTTTGCGAATGCAAACTCGCAAGGTGCGCCATTGCCATCCACCTCAATCAAGAAAACAGAGTACGATCCAACCAGCAGGATCCTCTCTGTGTGGTTCGTGGCCAGCGGTAAGCGCTACGACTTTGAGGGCGTGCCGCCGGAGACTTACGCCGCGTTCCGGTCGGCCTTTGTCAAAGGCCGCTTTTTCAACGACCATATCCGCGGTCATTTCCGGTATCGCCGCGTTACCGATTAGCTGTCCAGTTCAAGCGGCTCATGCTCATCCTGGAACTGGTGCCACATAACCTGTCTGATGTCTTTGCAGTCGACGACCTGGCCGCACGTCTCGCAGCGATAGAAGTCCGAATTCCGAATGGAGCCTGGCGGGCGGTGCACCGTCACCCCTTTCGGCGGACCCAGCTCGGAAAGCCTCGTCATCCTCGAAGCTTCCTCGCCTCGCGCTCCAACGTCTTTCGGTCGTTGCCGTGCTCGCCGATCAGTTCACGCACCTGCTCGGGCGTGATGCGATGCTGTTTGGCGAAGTAGCGAACCTCGTAATCCTCATTCGCCGAAACTCGGTCGCGGTCCCTGAAATCGCGCTTGGTCTTGTCGTCTGCCATAGCCGTTCCTCCTGGTGAGAGAGAACAGAGTTCCGCACCGAATGTTCCCATTAGCTGCAGCTAACGGAACTGAAACGACCCTGCGCTATTGAATCAAACTTGAGTGATGCGTTGGGGCTCTCATGCGTAAGCCGGTTCGGCTGTCCTTCATTCGCCCGATGGAGCCTGAGCTTGTCGAGCAACCGCCAAAGGCAGACGGTTGGAGCCATGAGGTGAAATTCGACGGCTACAGATCGCAGATCATCAGGGACGATGAAGGCGTCCGTGTGTTCACAAAGTCGGGCATTGATTGGACCGCGAAGTACAAGTCGATCGCCAAGGAAGCCGAGACCCTGGAGGCAGAGAGCTTCATTATCGAAGGCGAGATGATTGTGCTCAACGAAAAAGGCCTGTCCGACTTCCATGCGCTGCGGTCGGCCATCACACAGCGGCCTCAGGCTCTCTATTTCGTCACATTCGACCTCCTGCATCTGAATGGCCATGACTTGCGCGACATGGCCCTGAAAGATCGCAGGGAGGTGCTGCAAGCGCTTATCCCGGCAGGTGGGCATATCCAGTTCTCGGAGGCTCTGCCGGGCACTGGCGACGCCGTTTACCACCTCGCGTGCGAGGCCAACCTGGAAGGCATCGTTTCGAAGCGCCTCGACAGTGTCTATCGCTCCGGCGCGACCATGAACTGGCGGAAAATCAAGTGCTACGTCGAAGCCGAAATGGACATCATTGGCGTGCAGCGTGAGGCGGGGAAGCCTGCCATGGTGCTGATGGCCGACAAGGGCCGGTACATGGGCGGTGCGTTTGTGACCTTCAAAGCCGACAAACGACAGGCTCTCTGGGATCGCGTGCAGGGCAAAGTTGGTGCTCCGCCTCCAAAGGGATTGGCAAAGCAGAAGGCGGAGTGGCTGAAGCCGGGCCTGGTCGGACGGGTGAAGTTCCTCAAGGGCGAGGAGACGTTGCGTCATGCCTCACTGAAGGATTTTCGCGAAAAGTAGGTGGAGTTACTGCGATGCCAGTTCGCCAGAAGGCGCAGGACGCCGGAATTTTCGAGCCTGCTGAATTGGAGTTCCTGGCAAGGGTGTTCGACCGGCTGAAAACTGAGGAGCAGACTGCCGATGAACGTGAGGCCCTGGCGTCCCGAATCCTCGCCAACTTCATGGCCGGCATCGAGGATGAGGAAGAGCTTGTTTCGCTGTCACGGCTGGCTCTGGGTCGCTCACACATGTCCTAAGCGGCATCACGGTCGTTGCCTCATTAGTCGCGCCAGCTGTTGCTGCCAAGCTACAGCCCTTTACATGAGATTCCATTAGAAAAGCCTTGTGCGGGGTTTCCTGGGTTTCGGGCGGACCATCCGGGGAAAGGGGCGCACAGCAGTTTGAGGGAAGATGACCCGTCGGCTTAGGTCGGCGGGTTTTTCTTTCGAGCGTCGGCTCTCATTTGAGATCGCACCTCAGATCGGTCGCGAGTCAAGGAGCGGTCTGCCATCCGTCGGCGCCACGTTCTATTGTCGGCGGTGAACTGGCCTTGCGGATCCGCTATTGAAGCGCGCCCGTCCGGCGCAAAGACAATTCCTCCAGCCTCTAAAGCTCTCCGCACAGCAAGCACACTGCTAGGTCGAGTGTTCTTTAGGCCGTTTTCGATTCCGCTGATCGTCGCTTCGCTGACGTTGGCCTTGGAAGCCAGGCGTACCCGCGACCAGTTCAAGAGGGCCCGGGCAAATCTGACCTGTTCTGCGGAGAGTTCATGTCGGCTGTCCATAACTCTGGAACATTCAATCTCGCTAAAATGTTCCAGGCCGATTTTTTGCAACGAAGCAGGTGGGCAACGAAGCTGCCAGGATTTAACATCGCGGCCGTGGTGGCGATGCGTCAGTATCGGGCCGTCCCATTTCTACCCAGGAGTGGACACCGGTCTGCGATCGAGTGTCACGGCGAAGTCGCAGACCGGCCCCCTCATCAACCTATTTGAGACAAAGCTCGCATGCGCGCTTCTGGGCGTCTCCACGCCAAGCAGAAGCAAAGAACACCACCTTCCGAGCGGGCGAGGACCGGTCGATCCAGATCCAGGAGCGCAAAATGCGCCGCCGGCCGCGATGACCGAAATCTCCAATTCACCAATCACGCGGTGACGCCGGAGCAGCGGAAGGGCTGCCCATGGGGTTCTGCCATCCAACGAACGATGCCCGCCGGGGGTACAGCGGGCATCATCTGCAAAAAAACTGACGATCAGGGGACTTCGCTCGTCAGTCAGGACCCGAAATGATCTCGCGGACTAAATGTTTCGCCGCATGGACCAATGCGAGCAAGCGAGGGACTTCAGTCTGAATGAGTTGGCGGCCGACGCCCTTCCTCCGTTGGGGGGGAAGGCGGCCTCCCTTTCCGTTTCGCCGTCCTAGAGTGTTTCACCGTTTCATGGAAACGGCGAACCCTCTATCTCTTTGTGTTGTCGCAATTCCAGGCGGAAAACCGCTCACACTTTTCCTGAAATTGCTCTAGAGCGGCCCGACAGTTCCGCGTTGGGGTAGCGTGGATGAACCGCCGGGCCTAGCCGACTCGGGTGGGGAGCCGGCTGTGGCAGATGGTATATTAGCGCATCTGCATGAAGATCACGGTTGATGACTTTCCACCGTTTTTCGCCCATGGCACAGGGGATGGACGGGAGCGGCCCGGCAGGCTGACGGGGTAGGCCAGCGAACGCCGGGCCTAGCCGGCGGGGACTCGGAAACGAAACATGGCACCGGCTCGCTTTAATATACGCCTCTGCCGAGGGATCGGCACGCTGCCGTTGGTAGTAAGCCGGAATCGCTAAAGCATGTCTCCCGAAAGTGGGAATCGGTTTCGGGATAAAGACATGCGTAAAATCAAAAACCTAAAGCGCATGGAGCGTATCTGAAAGATCGCGACGCGCTTTAGGCCGGCGCTGGCGAGCATCGTGGCACGGCTATCGCCGCCATTCCACCGGCGAGGCGCACTTGCCGATAAGAGCGGCCCGGCGGTTCCGTTGGGTAGCGTTGATGGATGACCGCCGGGCCTAGCCGGCGCTGGGTTTCGGGTGGCGAACGCGGCGCCGGCTGGCGAAACACTACGCTCTTGCCGAAATAGTTGGCACGTATCCATAAGGACGAACGAGGGAGTAGACCAACGTCGTCCCATCTCGGGACCGAATTGCTGGCATCAATTTTGCGTCGGTCGAATTGCTGGCACAGCAAGGGATCTTTTCACATTGCGATTGTCTGCTCAGCCTGCGCGAAAGCCAGGATCACCGAAATGCATATACTCGGCGCCGTTGCAGATCGAGGATGTACAGATCGACGAGAACGGCGATGTGACCGTCTCGATTGTTACTGACGACATCTACTCGAAGAATTCCAAACAGCGCTATCAGATTACGCTGACCGAAGCCGAAATCTGCGTGCTCTCCCGCGGCGCCGAACGGCGCTTTCGAGTATGACGCTCGCGAATAAATCGCGATTTATGCATCTCTGCGGCGTTCATGCACGAAGATGAGGCGCCGGGCGCCCCGCTCCATCCCACGCGGTGGAGCATGGGTGCTTCTCCCTACTTGCCCCTCCAACCCCTCCCGTCATAGGTTTTGCCGCTTTGGCGGGAGGAAAAGCGTTTTGGAGACCAATGTCGTCATTGTCGGCGCCGGCCCTGCCGGGCTCGCCGTCGCGGCCTGCCTCAAACAGGCGGGCGTCGATTTCCTTATTCTCGAAAAGGCTGATGAGGTTGCGCCGTCCTGGCGGCGGCATTACCGGCGGCTGCATCTGCACACGGTGAAATCCTTCTCCTCGCTGCCTTTCGTGCCGTTCCCGAAAAGCCATCCCCGCTACGTTCCGCGCGAAAAGGTGGTGGCCTATCTCGATGCCTATGCCGAGCGCTTCGGCCTTGAGCCGCGCTTCGGCGTCACGGTCAAATCCATCCGCCGCGAGGGCGAAAAATTCCTGGTCCAGACGGACGCCGGCGGGATCAGCGCCAGGAAGGTCGTCGTCGCCACCGGCAACAACGCCCAGCCGATCATGCCGGATTTCCCGGGCATCGAGGATTTCAAGGGCAAGGTGCTGCACAGCGCCGCCTACACCGAAGCGGCGCCCTATGCCGGCAAGGACGTGCTGATCGTCGGCATGGGCAATACTGGCGCGGAGATCGCGCTCGATCTGGCCGAAAGCGGCGCTCACCCCACCATCTCGGTGCGCAAGGGCGTCCACATCGTGCCGCGCCAGCTGTTCGGCGTGCCGATCCAGATGGTGGGCATCGCCAGCCGGACCATGCCGCAGGCGCTGAACGATTGGATGTTCCCCAAGATCCTCGACCGGGCGCTGGGCCGGCTGGAGCGATACGGCATCGTGCGGCCCAAGCAAGGCATCCTGCAAGGCATCGAGGCCGGCCGCATTCCGGTTATCGATATCGGCACCGTGGCGGCGATCAAGCAGGGTCGGATCGGCATCGCGCCGGACATCGCAAGCTTCACCGGAGACGGCGTGACATTCGTCGATGGCGTGGAGAAGATTCGACGCGGCCATTTTCGCCACCGGCTACCGTCCGGCCTATGACGCCTTCCTGCCGGCGGAGCTCAGACCGGACAAGAGCGGCGTCAACGCGCGGGCGAGCGAATTGGGCGTCTATCTCGTCGGCTTCTACAACCCCGTCACGGGTCTGCTGCGCGAGATCGGCATCGAGGCGCAGGCAGTGGCGAGGGATATTGCGGGGAGGTGAGGAGGTCGCGGCCAACATGATAGGCCGGGTTCCTTCGCCCCCCTCTCTGTCCTGCCGGACATCTTCCCCTCAAGGGGGGAGATTGGCAGCTTCCGACGGCCGTCTCCCTGCAGCGCTGGTGATTGGCGAAAGCATACATGACATATAATCTCCCCCCTTGAGGGGGAGATGCCCAGTAGGGCAGAGAGGGGGGCCTCGCCAAGACCTTTCTGTGTTTTGAGCCCCGCCACCTGAATCGGGTGGCGCATCGGACCACCTCATGCGAAGCCATTGCTGCCAATGAGGGATCGGCCATGCTCATGCTCTACGATTATCTCCCGTCGCAAAACGCCTGGAAGATCCGCGTCCTGCTCGGCCTGCTCGGCATCGCTTACGAAACCCGCATGGTCTCGATCTTCGAGGGCGAGAGCCGCACGGAGGCTTTCCTGAAGCTCAACCCGGCCGGCGCCGTTCCGGTGCTCGCCGTGGACAATGGCCAGGCGATCGCCGAGTCCAACGCAATCCTCACCCTCGTCGCCGAGGGCACGCCCTATCTGCCGACGGACCGGCTTGCCCGCGCCAAGGTCATGCAGTGGCTGTTCTTCGAGCAGTATTATGTCGAGCCGGTCATCGGCTCGCTGCGCTTCTGGAGCCTGACCGGCCGGCTGGAGCGCAACCAGGCGCTGGTTGCCGGCAAGCGCGAGGCGGGTGTGCGAGCGCTTGGCGCGCTGGAGCGCAGCCTGGCCGACACGCCTTTCCTGGTCGGCGATACGCTCACCATCGCCGACATCGCCGTCTATGCCTACAGCCACCGCGCTGAGGATTGCGGTTTCTCCCTCGCCGATTATCCGGCGGTAGAAGGCTGGGTGGAAAGAGTGGGCGAGGCGATCGGCCCTGGCTATCCGGTGCATCCCTACAGCATCGATCCGCATTCGGGCGGGTGAGGGCTGATTGCCAGCTGTCGGCGCCGAGTTCCTTCGCGCCGACGTTCAATAGTCCTCAGGACTTCGAGCCCTACCGGTCCACCAGCGACATCGTGCGCTCGTTATACCTTGGCCCGGATACCTTGTCGGGCGTCAGCGCCATGTCGAGCCCCAGTATCTCGGTCGCGTCGAGCGTGATGTCCGCCGCCGCGACATTTTCCTCCAGATAGGTCCGCCGCTTGGTGCCAGGGATCGGCACGATGTCGATGCCGAAGTCCGGCCCCTTGGCGAGCAGCCAGGCGATCGCGATCTGGCCGGGCTTCACGCTTTTTGCCGCTGCAATGTCGCGCACCGCGGCGGCGGCCGCGACATTCAAGTCGAAATTCTCGCCCTGGTAGCGCGGGTCGCCGCGGCGGAAATCGCCCTGCGGATAGTCCTCCGCGCGCTTGACGTCGCCGGCCAGGAAGCCGCGGCCGAGCGGCGCGAAGGGCACCAGGCCGATGCCCAGCTCCTTCAGCGCCGGGATGATCTCGGGCTCGAGGTTGCGCTCCCACAGCGAGTATTCGCTCTGCAGCGCCGAGACCGGATGCACGGCATGCGCGCGGCGGATGTTGGCAATGCCCGCTTCCGACAGGCCGAAGAAGCGCACCTTGCCCTCGGCCACCAACTCGCCGACCGCGCCCGCGACATCCTCCATCGGCACCGCGGGGTCGACGCGGTGCTGGTAAAGCAGATCGATGCGATCGGTGGCGAGCCGCTTGAGCGAAGCCTCCACTACCTCCCGTATATGGTCGGGCCGGCTGTCGGTGCCGGCCTGCTTGCCATCGACGATGCGGAAGCCGAACTTGGTCGCGATCGTCACCTGGTCGCGCCGGCCTTGCAGCGCGCGCCCAAGCAGTTCCTCGTTGAGGAACGGCCCGTAGACCTCGGCCGTGTCGAGAAAGGTGCAGCCGAGCTCGATCGCCCGGTGGATCGTCGCGATCGACTCCGCTTCGTCGGCCGGCCCGTAGGACTGGCTCATGCCCATGCAGCCGAGGCCGATGGCCGAGACTTCGAGCCCCTGGCTTCCGAGTTTGTGTTTGCCGAGGCTCATATGTTCTTGTCTCCCGCGAAAAATCGCCGCTCGCGAAAGTATAGGGCGGGGACAGAACACGTCCAGCGGCGAGCCGGCAGCGCTTGATCCAGGTCAAGGAAACCGCAGGACGGCGCCGTATAGTCGGTCCGTCTTGGGAAGGACACAAGGCGGGCGGGTGGTTCCAGCCGACTCCACTCCCTCGGGGACCCGACGGAACCACCCACACCGACGTTTGGTAATATCGGACAAAGGCTGTAGCGCGTCGCCCGAACTCGTTTTCGGCGCGACGCGCTTTTTTATGCACCCAGAGTCCACGCCGCGCCGGTTCGCCCGGCTCAACTATAAGGCGACAGGCACTGCTGGCGAGGGCCGCCATAGGGCTGGTAGCTGTTGTCCCAGGCGCGGTAGGAGCGGTAGCGGTCATAGCACCAGCGCACATGGGCGGCCGCCAGGCGCGCCGCTGGGGGCGGGGGTGGCGCGACCGTGGCGGCCGCCACGCCGGCCGCGAAGGCGGCGGCCGGGAACCAGTAGCCATTGTAGTAGCGGTAGCCGGGGCGCACGCGCCAATAGCCACGGTAGCCGTTGTAGTAATAGACGCCGCCAACGACGTAGAAGCCGCGCCGGTACCAGACCGGCGTCGCCTGGCTGGTCACGGATGCCTGGCCGGGGGCGGGCACGATTGGAACGGCCTCGGCCGGCGAGGCCAGCATCGATGCGCCGAGCACCAGGCCGCAAAAGGCCGTCGCTATCCATTTCATCGTCTCTCTCCTTTGTTGTGTGTCACTGGGGATCACGGGGGGATCACGGGCGCTTCAGCGCCCGCAGTTCGGAAATCGAAAGCGCGCCGTCGCCATCGGTGTCCGCCTGCAGCAGCCGGTCGGGAATGGCGGCCGTGAA
This sequence comes from Mesorhizobium sp. M2A.F.Ca.ET.039.01.1.1, assembly GCF_003998035.1. Classification (NCBI taxonomy): domain Bacteria; kingdom Pseudomonadati; phylum Pseudomonadota; class Alphaproteobacteria; order Hyphomicrobiales; family Phyllobacteriaceae; genus Mesorhizobium; species Mesorhizobium sp. M2A.F.Ca.ET.039.01.1.1. The sequence goes on from NZ_RZRY01000079.1 coordinate 13,147, forward strand.
TTCGTCGCGCGAGATCTTGCCGTCGCCGTTGCGGTCCATGCGGCTCGCCTCGGCCTGCAGCCCCGCGAAACGCGCGGCCTGGATGTCGCGCTTCGCCTTGACCTGCGCTACGGCCGCGCGCACCTCGTCGGGGTCGAGCACGCCATTGTGGTTGGCGTCCAGCCGGTCGAACATCCGCGCCCGCGCTGCCTGGATCTCGCTGAATTCGAGCTTTCTGTCGCCATTGGTGTCGATGCGCCGGAACGCTTCCCGGGCCCCTGGAGCAGCCCGGCGAGGGCTGTCACAATCTTGGTCATCTGGGTCTCCGCTGTAATCGACGGCCCGCCGCGGACCGTCCTTGCAGCGCCTCCTACGCGCGAGTTCGAAGGCTCCTACGCGCTGCCCGCGAATTTTTCGGAAGGTTCGATGCACGGGGCGCCGCGCCATGGCGGCCGGCGAAAAAATCCGCCTGCCGAGCGTAGGAGCACGAACCGGGCTGCGTATTGGCCGACAGTCGCCCCCGCGACGTGACAGTCGAAAGGACCAACCATGAAACACTCAGCAATCCTTGCGGGTCTGCTTCTCGGGCTCGCTCCAGTCTGCGCCACCGCGGCGCAGGACATGCCCGGCCAGCGCATCCTGCAGCGCCTCGACACCAATAGCGACGGCGCGATCTCGAAGGACGAGATGCTCGCCGCCCGCGAACGCCTCTTCAAAAGGCTCGACCGCAATGGCGACGGCGTCATCGACGGGAACGAGATCGAGACCGCCCGCCAGGCCATCGATGACCGCGCCCTGGCAGCCGAGGCCCGCCTCGGCAATCGCTGGCGGCGCATGGACAGGAATGGCGACGGCAAGGTCACCGAGGACGAGTTCCAGGCCAGCACGCCGCTCTTCGATCTCGCCGACCGCAATGGCGACGGCAGGCTCTCCGCCGACGAGATCGCGGCGATCCGCAAGATCGTGGCTGCTCATGCCAATTGACCAACCTGCCTTCCAGAAAGGAAATGACATGCTTTCAAGACTCAAACTTCCGCTGCTTTGCCTTGGCGCGATGGTCGTCTGGTCGGCCGCTTACCCGGCCTCGGCCGAGGAATGGACGCGCAAGACCGCGCATGGCGGCGAACTGAGCCGCAGCGTCGACCGGGACGGCAATATCTACACCGGCTCGACCACGCGCACCGGACCGAATGGCGGCACCTACACGTCGAACTCGACCTGCAAGGCCGGCGTTGTTGACCGCTGCTCCAGGAGCTATTCTGCCACCGGGCCGAACGGCAAGACCGTTTCAGGTCAGCGCTACAGCGCGGCCGGACCGTTTCGCGGCCGTTCTGTCGGCAGCTTCACGGGCCCGAACGGCAACACGGTTCACGGCTTCCGCCGTTGGCGCCGCTGACATCTGGTGGTGGACTTGACGTCGGAATTCGTTTTTCTCCCGAGCCGGATCGTCGCGGATTTCTGCCTCGCCCCCGGAGGCTCCTCGACCGGTGCCCGCCGCCGTGCGGGATGAAGCTGCCGGTGGCGACGAGGAGCTTCTGGCCCGCATCGCCGCGGGCAGCCAGGCGGCTTTGTCCGCGCTCATGGCCCGTCACGGCCGTGGGCTGCGGACATTCGCCACGCGCTATCTCGGTCATGCGGCCGATGCCGAGGACGTGGTGCAGGAGGTGTTCGTGACCGTCTGGAAACAGGCCGCACGCTTCGATCCCGGCAGGGCGCGCGCCTCGACATGGCTCTACCGGATCACGGCCAACCGCTGCATCGACCAGCGCCGGCGCCGAGCGCTGCGCAACTTCTTCGGCCTGGACGACATCGCAGAGGAGCCGGCCGCGCCTGAAGCGAATGCCGAGACCGCGACGGCGGCAAGGCAGGAGCTGGCGATCGTGCGCGATGGCCTGTCGCGCCTGCCGGAGCGCCAGCGCATGGCGCTGCTTCTTAGGGCGGTGGGCGAGCTTGACATCGGTGCGATCGCCGAGGTGATGGGCGCCAGCGCCGGCTCGGTCGAACAGTTGCTCGTGCGCGGGCGCCGCGCGCTTAGGG
>NZ_RZRY01000007.1:0-36918 GCF_003998035.1 Mesorhizobium sp. M2A.F.Ca.ET.039.01.1.1
GGCCAAGCCTCGAGCCCGCAACTCGCCTTGCTTCTCGGAAATCATAAGGCTTTGTGGGGCGGTTAAGCAGCGCGATATGGCCGCGGCGATACGAAGTTTTCATCTTTACCCTGTTCAGACGGTCAGGCTGCCTTCGCCGCCGGCTTGGCTGCCTTGACATGGGTTATACTGCGGCGACCGTCGACGCCGATCGGAACGTCACCGTCAACCGTAGCGCGACGCACAACCCGGTGCTGGTCGCCATAGTCGTTGACCGCATAATGCTGGTTAGCACGGTTGTCCCAGATAGCGACGTCGCCTACTTGCCAGCGCCACCGCACGGTATTTTCCGGGGCAGTGACGTAGGACTGGAACACCTCGTAGAGTTTGGCGGAATCGCTCTTGGAAAGGCCGACGAGGCGCTGCACGAAATTGCCGAGCAGCAGCGACTTCTCCCCGGTTTCCGGATGGACGCGCACGACCGGATGCTCGGTCTCGTAGATCGTCGATGTGAAAACTTCCTCGAAGTGCTTCTTCTCTTCGGCTGTGGCGCGCGGGCGCACGGCTGCGTAGTCGTAGGCATTGCTATGAATAGCCCACAGATTGTCCGCCAATATTTTGAGCGGCGCCGGCAGATTCTCGTACGCGGCGTGCGTGTTGGACCAGATCGTGTCGCCCCCCGCCGCCGGAATGACGACGCCACGTAGGACCGAGAATTTCGGATAGGCATCGACGAAAGTCACATCGGTATGCCACTGGTCTGCCCTGCCACCGCCACGGCCGGAATCGAGATTGAGGATTGAGGCCGTGCCGGCTGCCGGCCCCTGCGTGGGATGAGGTACAAGGTTACCCAGACGCCGCGCGAACAATTCCTGCTCCGCATCGTCGAGATGCTCCTGGCCGCGGAAGAAGATCACCTTGTGTTTTAGAAGAAGCTGGTTGATGGCTGCTATCGCTGCGTCCGAAAGGTCTCCACCAAGGCGAACTCCTCTGATTTCAGCTCCAACACGGCTGGTCAGCGGTACAACGTCGGAGTCAGGAATTCTCTTCGTCAAGCTCGAAAGCCAAAATCCCGGCGGATCGATCAAGGATCGCATTGCGTTGTCGATGATCGTTAATGCCGAACAGCGTGGCCAGCTCGCGCCGGGCGGTACAATCATCGAAGCGACCGCTGGCAACACAGGGCTCGGCCTGGCCTGGCGGCACGAAGCGCGTGATCGCGTGTCCAAAAGCTGACAGCGTCAGACAAATGTCAGGTTCATTACAACCAACATCTGGGCACTGACGAGGTTTTTCGGAGCAATGGGCGCTAACTGCGCGCTGAGCGCGTTGGCATGGCTTTTGAGACTGAGTGACTGTGACTGCACTTAATGGGGCAAGACGAGCGATGCGCTCCTCCCTGAACCCGTGTGCCGTCTCTGAGAGGAAACCAGCTCGTGCAGAAACCTTTGGAAATAGCTTTGGACCGCAACGTGGTATTGCAGATGGAGTCCCCGGCTCCTTCGATTAGAGTCGAGAACTGGCTGCATGGCGAGCCCCTCACGAGCTTTGAGCCCGGCAAGTGTACATAGTCGAATTTTGGGCAACTTGGTGCGGCCCATGTGTGGACGGGATGCCCCATCTGATCCAGCTGCAGGGCGTCGCCAGGCGCGCCATCTGGACAGCAGGAGCTGGACTATGGGCAAGGTAACAGGCTTTCTCGAAATCGACCGGCAGGTGCACAAGTACCAGCCGGCCTCCGACCGCATCCGGCATTTCCGTGAATTCACGCTGCCGATGTCGGACAAGGAGGTCGAGAAACAGGCCGCGCGCTGCATGGATTGCGGCATTCCGTTCTGCCACGGGCCAACGGGCTGTCCCATCCACAACCAGATCCCGGACTGGAACGACCTCGTCTACAATGGCGACTGGGACAATGCGATCCGCAACCTGCATTCGACCAACAATTTCCCGGAATTCACCGGCCGCATCTGCCCCGCACCTTGCGAGGAAGCCTGCACGCTGAACCTCGAGGACATTCCCGTCGCCATCAAGACGGTCGAGCAGGCGATCGCCGACAAGGCTTACGAGACCGGCCATATCAGGCCCTATCCGCCGGAGAAGAAGACCGGCAAGCGCGTCGCCGTCATCGGCTCCGGCCCGGCCGGCATGTCGGCTGCCCAGCAGCTCGGCCGCGCCGGCCACGACGTCCATGTCTATGAGCGCGAGAGCCGGCCCGGCGGGCTGATGCGTTACGGCATTCCCGACTTCAAGATCGAGAAGCACTATATCGACCGGCGCATCGAGCAGATGCAGGGCGAGGGCGTCACCTTCCATTGCGGCGTCAATGTCGGCGTCGACAAGCCGGTTGCCGAGCTGCTCGCCGAACATGACGCGGTGCTTTATTGCGGCGGCTCGGAAACGCCGCGTCCGGCCGGCATTCCAGGGGCCGATCTCAGCGGCGTCTACGACGCCATGCCTTATCTGGTGCAGCAGAACCGCCGCGTCGGCGGCGAGCCGATCCAGTCGGTTGCCTGGCCCTCACACCCGATCATCGCCGGCGGCCAGCATGTGGTCGTGGTCGGTGGCGGCGACACCGCGTCCGACTGCATCGGCACCGCCTTCCGCCAGGGCGCGGTGCGCGTGACGCAGCTCGACATCCGTCCGCAGCCGCCGGAGAAGGAAGACAAGCTCTCAGTATGGCCCTATTGGGCGACCAAGATGCGCACGTCCTCCTCGCAGGCCGAGGGCGCCGAGCGCGAATTCCAGGTGGCGACGCTCGAATTCATCGGCGAGGACGGCCAGTTGACCGGCGTGCGCTGCTGCGAGGTCGACGAAAAGCGCAAGCCGATCGCCGGCAGCGAATTCGTCATTCGTGCCGATCTCGCGTTCATCGCCATCGGCTTTGCCGGGCCAGCCGCTCGCGGGCCGGTGTCGGAACTGGCCGGCCAGATGAAGATCGCCATTGACAGCCGCCGCTCGAAGAATGTCGAGGCCAATGACCGGGACTACAGGACCAGCGTCGAAAAGCTCTATGCGGCGGGCGACGTGCGGCGCGGCCAGTCGCTGGTCGTCTGGGCGATCCGCGAGGGCCGCCAGGCGGCGCGCGCCATCGATGAGGCGCTGATGGGATCGAGCGTGCTGCCGCGCTGAGTCCGTCTCGAGACCCTACTTGTGCGGCCACCTGAAGGCGCTTTCCGCCCTTCCGCTGCCCCGGGCAGCTTACGGACTGATCGCCGTGGTCGTTTCGGTTGTGGCCCCGGCCGCAGGCTGCCGCCTTGGCGGCCAAGAAAAATCGTCGGCGCGGCCGGGCGAAGCAGCGCTGGGTTTAAGTGCTTGGGGTGACACGGCGTGATCTCCGCCGTTGGCGGGAACAGGGCAGTGCAATAGTACTGCCCTGTTCCTTTTGATCAGAGGCCAGTGCGGATTTCTTCGGCAAGCGCCCTCAACGTCGTCTCGACGTCATCGCCGTTTGCCATCTTCTGCATCGCCACGGCCCATGCGTTCATGGCTTCGCCGAAGCCGACACGCGGTGTGAAAGCCAGCGCGGCTTGATCCTGTATCTTTTTGAAGCTGTCAACGAAGTTGTTGAACTCGGGCTGCGAAGCGTACTTAGTCTAGGTATCGTCCTGCCAGGTCGACGTGCGCGGCGGATTGACGAGCTGGCCAGCAAGGGCACCCTTGAGCGCCACCTGCTTGGAGGTGGCCCACGGGATGAACAGCCAGGCCGTGCCCTTCTTTTCGGAAGCCGCGTTCATGGCGAGAGCCCAGATCCAGATGTCAGAATCCAAGCTCGTGGCGCTCGGTGCGTGCAGCGGCGGAGCGAAGGCGATCTTGCCGGATGCCGGCTTCCCCGCAACATCGTTCCAGAAGCCGAACATTTTTGAGTCGATCGTCATCGCGGTGCGGCCGGACGAGATGCCGTCCACGACCTGGTTCCAGTTATCATTGGCGAAGGAAGGAGCCGCGCACTTCTTGATCATGTCCGAATGTAGTCGTATCCAGCATCGGTAAGCTTCGGATCACTCAGGTATTTGTCCAGCAGGCGCCACTCGGAGCGAGGTCCTACGCGGGCTGAATGCCAGTGCCGAACACATCCCATGCTGGCGACTTCGTCGTCAGTTGGATCGTCATCTTGTTCCAGTAAGAATCGTCTGGGTAGAGTTCCGGCGTGACCTTGATGCCGGGTCAGCTTCTCGAACTCCGGAAAGTTGCGCAGCGAGAGCATCCGCATAGGGGTGGATGTCGTAGGCCCAAGTTATGCTGGTCCCTTCGAATTGACGCCAGTTCACGGTGTCGGCAGCGGCCGAATTAGTGAGCGATGCCGAAACGGCAAGAAACGCCAAGTCAAAAGCAAGCTGTTTGCGTAGCGACGCGCACCTGTAACGAGTACGGGGAATGAGCGACCCATGTAATCCTCCCTGGGGCATTTTGCCAATTTTTGGGTCCACTCCTCCATCCCGAGTTTGCTCATAGCCACAATAAGCGGTTTCCAACGACCTCGCTCTGAATGCACCAGGCCAACTGGGTAAAAACGGGTAACCGGCACTTAAAGGCGATGTAGTATCGCCACCAGAAATACTGCTCCGTGGTGCTGGCCTTTGCCTGGGGGCGCAACACGGCAACTACCCGCTCAAAACGGTTGGTCCTCTACCTCTTATTCACCGTCGCTTTCCTCGCGGCCTAACCCGGCCGGAATATCCGTTGCCAGAAAAAGGCCTCGCGGCCGGTTCGAGGCGCATCCCTCCTCCGAAGCAGCACGCTCAAGTATCGTCACAAGCCCCGAGCGCTTCGCGTTCGGCGATGTCCAAATTCCGACAATGTCGGATACAGTCAGATCTACTGGATTGCGTTTGAATGGTTTTCTCATTTGGCACAGTACATGCGGGTCATCCGCAAAACACGTGACCGACCAACAAGAGTTCGCATGATCACCTTACCACAACATACAGCCGCCGCGGAACAATCACTTGGCCCCTGATCGCCCGCCCCGGCACCACAACCGGAGTCATCGATGTTCTGACAGGCTGCCCAAGGATACCTGCTGCAACAGGGCTTGCCCTGGTGACGACCACTCCGGCTCCGCCGGTTACCGACGAGGGCAAAGTGACGGATTTCCTGCTTTTCAACGGCATGGAGGTGGCTGTCATTCCCGACCACCGCGCCGCTCGTCACCGATATGGTCTGGTGCAGGATCGGCAGCGCGGATGAGCCGCCGGGGATATCTGCATGTCTTCGAGCATCTGATGCTCAAGGCGCCTCATGACGAGCACGGCTCCGTCGCCTGGAGAGATTGAACCCAAAGGGAGATTCAGATGTCTGAAGCGAATCAGGAAAAGTTGGACGCATTCTTGGGGAAAATGGTCGGCGATCTCGGTGCGATCGCAACGGGCGCGGGAGTCCTGCTGGGGGACAGACTCGGCCTGTTTAAGGCATTGCGCGAAGGCGGCAAGATGACGGCCGCCGAACTTTCGACACGCACCGGCACCCAGGAACGCCTCGTAAGGGAATGGCTTTCCGGGCAGGCGGCGGCGGGTTACGTCGACTACGATGAAGCGAGCGACAAATTCTATCTCAACGCCGAGCAAGAGCTGGTGTTCGCTGATGAAGACAGCCCGGCCTTCATGGCAGGCGCATTCGAGTTCCTGTCCGCGCTGTGGCTCGATGAAGAAAAGGTGAGGCAGGCATTCCAGTCCGGCAAGGGCGTCGGGTGGCACGATCATAGCGCGTGTCTGTTTCGCGGTACGGAACGGTTCTTCCGTCCAGGCTACAATGCCAATCTGATCGACTCCTGGCTGCCGGCCTTGGAGGGCGTCGTCGAGAAGCTCGAACGCGGCGTGGACGTCGCGGATGTTGGATGCGGTCATGGTGCATCGACCGTGCTCATGGCACAGGCCTTCCCCAATTCGCGCTTCGTCGGCTTCGACTATCATGCCCCCTCGATTGAGCGCGCCCGCAAGGCGGCCGAGGTAGCCGGCGTCGGCGTTAACACGCGGTTCGACGTGGCGGCCGCCAAGAGCTATCCCGGAACGTATGACCTCGTCACATTCTTCGATTGCCTTCACGACATGGGCGACCCGACGGGCGCCGCCACCCATGTCCACGGATCGCTCAAGCCGGACGGCACGTGGATGATCGTCGAGCCGTTCGCGCATGATCATCTGGCGGCGAACCTCAATCCCGTCGGCCGCGTTTACTATGCCGCTTCCACTTTCGTGTGCACGCCCGCATCCGTGTCGCAGGAAGTCGGGCTCGCGCTTGGAGCCCAGGCCGGTGAGGCGAGGCTGCGCAAGGTTGTGACCGGCGGCGGCTTCAAGCGATTGCGTCGCGCCGCGGAGACACCGTTCAACATGGTGCTGGAGGCCCGCCCTTAGCGTGGCCGTCGCCAGAAATTGCAGCTCATCGCATTTGATTGAAGATCACCGCCAAAAATCCGGACGCATCGGGGACATTTTCAAGGCGCCTGGGTTCACGCAGAGGTCGCTGCCGAGTTGTGTGCCAAGAGTCCCATACGTTGCGGCTCAGAAAGGACCCGACGCACGGCTACGAACATGCCCATAGTGATGGCCGCTATAATCACATATGCCCACCATGGCGCGTTCACAAAGCTGGTAAGCCACGTCGCACCGAACGCGCTTACGACAAAAACGAGAGCCTCGATAAAATGACTGAGCCTGTACACATTCAGTCGTCTCATCCTCATACCACCCATCCAAAGACTGAGCTTGTTGCGCTACTGCGACAGAGCCTAACATATTGGAGAGCGCTCACTATTTCTATGCTAAACAGTCTCGCCTGAGTATATGTTTTGAGTCGCTAATTATGGAATTCTGCCAGTCTGCATTTCCCCTGATCTGATGTAGAGCAGCTTCTAAGTGGGAATTAGTCCCCCATCGACCGGATCGGGCGACACGAACATGCGCTGAAGGCTTGGCGGAACGGCTACTGGGACCATGATGCTACTCGAATGCAAGATCGTGTCAGAACGTCCCGGGAAGGCTGCAGGCAGGGGATGTCAGGTCAATCAGCCTATAGATATGATACCGCCCATTCGCTGAGACTTCACGATGGGCATAGGAGGTGGGAATTCGTGCCTTGAGATGGACGCGGCTGTCGGAGCAGGCGAGCACGGCAGCAGCGATGGCCTGAACCTTCGGGCCGCTGACAAAAACGTTCACCACCGCACGCGAGCCGAACCCGTCGAGATACGTCTCGAAAGCATCGAGGTGGGCCATCAGCCCGAAAGCCTGGATGTCGCGAACTTCGCCATCTTCGAGCCGGTGGGTTTCACGTACCTTGGCCACCTGTTGATCGAGCAAAGCATCGATATGCGCATTCTTCTCGCTTCTTGGGACGAGGAGCGAGATCCGTTCCGGACTGACGATATCGATCAATCCGTAGAATACGTCGGCATCTCCTCCGATCCCCACGAGCAGGACTTTCTCTTCGCCCATTCCTCCGCTGCCTTGAAGATGAGGGACGGTGACGTATCGGTCCAAGCCGCTGGAAAAATCCTCTTTGCCGATCGCGTTCCCGTAGATACCTTCGGCGTACCCGAATTCGAGAGACTGAATCGACATTTTCTTGAATGCCACCGCAATCAGCCATTGGATGTAGATTCGCGGCATCGTCGAGCACTCGACGAAAACCTTCCGCAGGCTTCCTTCGTATGAGCCACATGAAGCGGCCATCTGAGTGAGCAGGTGATCGAGGAGATTGATGTTCTTCTGATACTCGATGGAAGGCTCGAGGGTGATCGCAGTCACTTCGACGCCCCATCGGGTACCCATAGCGATGAGCTTTCGCCGGTTTTCTTCGACGGCTGGGACGTTCGCTTCCTTCAGAGCAAAGTCCAGAACCACGATTTTGCCGACCTTCAGGTCAAGATGGTTTTCGAACGCGGCGAAACGCGTTTCCCATCCAAGCGCGACGATCGCGATATCTGCCTCCATCGTTTCGCAGGTACCTGCATCTCTCGCCTTCTCAGTGACGGCCAGATGGCCGAAGACTCGATACTCGACAGTTGAAGCGGTCATTCGAGATCGCTCTCGAAAAGCGAGTGCTGGAATTCGGTCTTGAGTGCGGGCCGCGCGACGAGCTCCTTAAACACCGAGTCGGCCCAGTCTTCTGGGAGCCGATGCCTGGTAAAAAGCAGGTCGACCATCTGCGCCGCAGGGATTGTGTTGATTTCGTACGGGCCGCGATAGGAGAACCCGAAGTAAGGTGCAAATCGCCGATGCAATCTGATCAGCATCTCCTTCGATGCGGGGTCGGCGCGGTCCACCTCAAAGTTGCCGGCGGCGGAGACCTCCCGGATAAACCCATCCCTTTCCGCCCGACGCAGGACCTCGTCCAGTTTTCCGCTGGGTTGCTCCAGTCGGTTCACCAGCGAGCGCATTTCCTTTAGATCAACCCTGAAAATGCCTCTCTCTGTCGTTCCTAGAGCATTTTCTTCGGCAAACTCTGTCTGGAGGCGAGCGGTCAGGTAACCCAACGCCCGCACCATGCGCACGCTCTCTTCTTCGTACGGATGTGAAAGCGCCTGAAGTCCATCAAGCTTCCGTTGAGAGGCGGCGTTCACAGCCTGTCTCTGCTGTTCGAGATGAATCTGTAAATCCGAGTTGATGAATTCCACCAGTTTTCGTGGATCACTGGAACTCGGAACACTGCGGCGGAAGATCTCTCCCATTATATCAAGGAAATCGCGTATACAGACGTCGCTCAATGATGTGATGATCTGGTGCCCTACGTACGGGTAGTCATGCAGACGCAGCATCTGGCACGCTTTCAGAAAAGCCCATCCCTGTTTCCGGGCGATCGACCTCTTCAGATTTGAAGCATCCGCCTTGCTCATGGGCCGGCGCTTGATTTCCGGGTTCATGAGCGCGAGCGCCAGCCCTTCGGCATAAGGGCGCGCTTTTCGATCAAGAAGGAATTGCTGCTGATCCGCCGTCCTCAAATTCACGGAGAGGAATTCACGTGCTGCATCAGCGAGTGCCACAAGCTCTTCTCTGCCCTCGGAATGACCCGATATGATAACCCGCTCGATGATGTCATTGACGGAAAGCCGCCCCAGCCGGTTTTTGAGCGAAAACGCGCTGAGCGCATCGTTGCGCTTGAGATCACTCCGCAGATGGTCAGGAAGCGCATAGTAGAGCCGAAGCGACGACACGTTCTCGCACAGCGTGGCGAACTCCCTCGGATCGACTGAATCAAGATTCTCGACGTCCCGGTCAGCATTCGAGAGCGACTGGCCGGGTATGATCGTCCGGATCGTGTCGTAAAGGCCGCCGATGTAGGCGAGGACCCATTTCACATTGCCGCGCGTCTTCCTCACCAAGGTGTTCAGGAACTGCTGTTGGAGCGGTGTCAGTGCCTCACAGTCGTCAATCAGGATCTTGAAGAAGGGCGCCCTGTCACCGGCGAAAGATGGGCCATTTAAAAGTGGGGTGATCGCGGTCGCGACCTTGTTAATGATCGCGCCAGGGTCTGTCGCTCTGAAGCCGGTCGCTCCCTCATCGGCGGCAAAGAAGAACGCGTTGAAGCATTCGTCGACGTACCGGGTTATCCCACCCCGCAGCTCATCTATGCTGAAGAAGTCGAGACGGGCAGGTTGGGGTATGAAGTGCAGCACTTCGCGATGCAGTGCCAAGGCGACGTCCCTATCTTCAGAGGCCCGGTATTTCAAGTGGCTGTCGCGTCTGAGCTGGCTGATGCTCTCGAGCAGGCGTTCGACTATCTTCAGCTCCAGATAGTGAGAGAAGATTACGAATTGCCGCGGGATCACGGCGGCCGTGTCGAAGCGTATCCGCTCCGGAATGAGGTTCAGAACCGCGTTGTCGATTAGGGGCGAAAATGTCTCATTGAGCTGGAAGAAGACGCCATACCAGCCGAGCTTGCCGACTTGGTCCGCGAGACTTTTGTCTTCGAGGATATGAACTGTGGAAAGCGAGCGAAGAATACTGGTCTTGCCGCTGCCTCTCGTCCCTGCGACGAAGACCGGCTTGGCGGCGGCAGAAATCAAGGCCGACTTCTGACTGAACCACAGTATCGGGCGACTTTCGTACTCGATCCTGTTGGGGCCGAACGGATTCTCCATCTCTATTCGTCCCTTACCTTAATGCGCCAAGCCGAGTTTGCCTTCGTGAGGCCGTCTATCTCGACGAAGCGCGCCGCTTGGAGCATCAGAAGAGAGTCTTCCAAATCTAGCCCGAGCTCGGCGGAGGCGGCAATCTCAGTGATCTCGTCCCAGAAGAGTAACCCATTCCCGCGCCTGGTGGCATGGTCGCGCAGTCGGCGCATCAGGTCAAACGTGTCGTTGTTCAGAAAGGCCTTGCCGTTGGACATAGTCGAGATGAAGCAATGTTCGCCTTCCATGACCGTCCCGTCGGCGACATTGGTGCGGTAGGGTATAAGTCGGATGCCGACGAGCTCTCCCTGATCGGTCGTGAAGAAGACGAGCTCATTGAAACCTGACTGTATCTCTGGTGCTGAGATGCAGATCAATTTGCCGTCCGGAAACCTTGGATCGTTGACGATCTCGACCGGATCGGCATGTATGTGTCCATGCAGGTAGACGATAGGCTTGTTGCCCTGCAGCAGCTGAGTTCTGACAAATCCGCTGTTGAGCATCTCCGCGTATGGCGTAATGCGCGGAGTCTTTTGTGGCAGCAGATTGTGATGGCCGATCATGATGCCGTAACGCATGTCGGGCTGCTGGAGCAATTCCTGTAGGCCTGCAAGCATCTCACGCGAGATGTATGGCGTGTCCATCTGACCGTAATACTCGTCGTCGGACGCCTCCTTGTCTGGATCGCTGGGAGGTGTCGCGGGCGAATGTCCCGAGGTGTCCGGCGAGCCGAGATCTACAGGTTCTGTAGAAGGACCGAGTGCCTCGAGACGATCACGAAGGAACGCGGGAAGGTTCTGAAGCTCCCAACTGCCTATCGCTGTGTTGACGAGGATGAAGTTTGCGCCTGCGGATCCTGTCGGAAGTCTGAAGTGCACGGGTTGGTCCACGGGAACGGTCTGCCAACCCAAGCGGGCGGCTAAACTCGCCATTTCGCTGAATTTCTCAGTCGGTCCAAGTTCGCGCGCGTCATCACGGTTCACATCGTGATTTCCCGGTACGAATATCAACGGAAGCGCCTTTGAACTGCGCCCCTGTGCGCGGCAGAGCAACGTGAAATGCTGGAATGCCGAAGCAATGAAAGTCTTGTCGCCACGGCTCGTGAAATCCCCCATGAAGGCGATCGAATCCAAGGGCTTCGAAGTCGTCAGCCGCCGAAGCTTCGTCAAGACGGCACGCAGCGAAGACGCGCGTAGCTTCTGCGTTATTTTCGGAGCGAACTTGCTATCCTTGGCATCGATGTTGCTAGAGGAAGGATGCCAATCCGGATAGTGAATATCGCCTACTTGAAGGATTCGCACCCGTCGCATAACTCGCCCCCCCGCCGAGAGCCATAGACTAATCCGTTCGCTTTTGCCAAGCGCGAAACGATCATCCGACCGCATCGCCTGGAAAGCGCGTTTATCTTTTTGTTGGTAATGGAGAGGCACGACGCAATTGTGCCCCCGGTTGCTTGTCTGCCCACCAAATGGGCACTCAATCTGGGCGCATGGCTTATGATTTCTCGAGTTTGTCCCATAACGAGTTTGAGGATTTGGCCCGCGACCTCGTAGGTCGCGAGATCGACAAGCGTTTCGAGGCCTTTCCCGAGGGACCGGACGACGCGATGGATGGTCGACATGCCCTTGCCGGCGGCGACATTGTGCAGGCGAAGCACTACCAGCGGTCAGGCTTCTCGGCGCTGAAATCCAAGATGAAGAGCGAGCGCACAGCCATTGATGGCTTGGCGCCCTCGCGATACTTCCTCGTCACGTCGGCTTCGCCCGCGGCAGGCGGACACCGGCATGCGCAGCAGGATGAAGCCAGTGAGGGCCAGTAATACACGACAATAGTCATTAGGCTAGAGTACAGTCGCCTTGGGAGGCTGTTCGAATTCAATCCGGCGCTTTTCGGCATCCTTTTTTCGTTTGGTGGTGTCGATACGATATTGGTCAATTCCATCAAGATCGCTCTTCATATCGTTTGGTGTTGGAACTGGAATGGCCTTGGCGGACGCCATGTCATGTCCAGAACGCTCCGAAACTCGCTTCATGGCCCAATAGATTCGCTTGTGGTCTTCGTCCTCGACCACCACACCCTTCAGGCTCTGTGTCTTGACATCGCTGTTAAATCGCTCGACGACTTTACCGAGCAGGATTTCTTCAACGAGCCTCTCCCAGGTTTCCCGAAGATCGCTGTAGAAATCCTTCGCTGACCTTCGCCAAGCATCGGTGGTGAAATCAGTGGCGCCGTCGAAGCTCTTCAGGCGCGTCTTGAGAGTCTCGATGCGCTTCGTGACAGACTGTGCGATCCACGGCTCGTCAGTTTCGCTAATCAAGCCAAAACCGGCAGATTCGGACTTGTTGATGTAGTTTCGAACAAGGGGAATCGGCGGATTGGCCTGCGCAGCTGCGTCAACCACCTCGTTGAAGAACAGAAGATTATGGGTGAAAATAATAATCTGACGTCCTGTGGCCGCTTCTTTTACGAGCCTTGCCGCGACCCGCCTGATCCGAACATGGTCGAGAGATGACACGGGGTCGTCGATGATCATGCCTTGACGCGATGTGTCTCCTCCGACCTCGGCTAAGAAACAGGCCAGGGCAAGCGCGCGCTGCTCTCCTTCGCTTAAGACCTTGCTGTTTGAGATCGCTTTTGCCGCGTTGAGCCCGACCTCGAAATAGCTCTGCCCATCTTGACTACGATCATTAACTGCGAACGGGATGTGCGTTAACGCCAGAGTCTCAATCTCGGCGACGACGCGCTTTTCGAGATCCTGCATGACGAGGCTTCGTCGAAGCGACGTCATCTGCCGTGACACCGAGCCTGTTTCGACAGCATCGCAGCATGAGAGAAGCTTGCGCCGCTCTTCGAGATTCGCCAAGCGCGCGAGAACGATGGTGAGATCGTCGCCCAGTTTTTTCCGATCCTTGAGTGTATCGCGACGAGCTCGATCGGTAGCGCGGTTCCCGTCGTCGGCCGCTGCCTTGTCGTCCGTCAGCGCTTCGGCCTCTAGCGCCTCCGCCTCCGTTCGGAGTTTCGATGCAACTGGCGCCGCAAGTTGCGGGAACGCAGCGTACTCGGACAGCGCAGCCGCAACGACAATTGCATCACGCCTTTTACCTGCCTCGACATAATATGCCGAGATCAGGGCCACCATCGCCTTGCGTGCGGCGGACAGATCGCCAAACTCTCCGAGAGCCGCCTCAACCGCCTCCCCGGTCGCAATGGTGAGTCCTTTGATTTGGCGCAGGGCCTCTTCATGGGCAATAGATGCGACTTGCGCCGCCTTATTTGCGGCGCCCGTTACGAAGTCATTGAAGGATTGGATCCGCCCCGCGGCGTCCGCCGTCATCGGCTCCTGGCAGAGCATGCAACGATCGCCTTCCTGATCTGGCAAGTGCTGATGATCGATGCCAGTGACGCTCGCTAAATAGGCTCGTGCATGGTCGAACATATACCGCCAGGGAGAAAGCCCAACGCCGCTCAACGGCATAGTCGCGAACGCTCCTGAGGCGGCAAGTTGTGCAGCCTGCGCTGTAGAATCGGCTGTTGCATATAGATTGCGATAAATCTCGAGGGCCGCCGCTGAGAGAGCCGCGTCGATCTGTTCAGATGCAGTCAGCAGTTTTTCCAAGGCCGCCTTGGCACGCCGACGCTTTGTCGCCATCGTTGAAGGGTCGCTTGCCAGAGCCTGTTCGAGGCCAGCGAGATCAGCCATGTCCTGCTCTGAGAGGGCAGCGAGGTTTTTGATTTCGGCTGCGGAAGGCATCACGTCCTTTGACTTGATTTCGAGACGAGCCAGCAGCTTTACGACCGCGCCGGCAGCTGTGTACCCACTCGGCAATGGTGTCTTTAGGTTCTTTTCGATCGCTTTGATTTCTTCCCGGAAGTCGGCTTCGAGCTCGGTGCGGTGACGTCCATGGCTTTCGAGAAGCGCGATGGCTGCGGGCAGAAAACCGATACGGTTTTGCTTATCGACGTAGAGGCGAGCGTTCGCGGAGTCGAAAACGGAGATCCGTGCAATTGACGCGGGGGGCAGCGTTCCGTCCTTCCAGGTTATGGGGGTCGGTTCCGTAGCACCCTCTTCGAGAAACCGGACAAGCACTTCGGCTGGCGGTTTGGTGCCGATCTCGAACACGTTGCCAAGAAGATCATCCGCCGTCAGACTACGGCAAAGCTTCTTCGCGATCCGGCAATAGCCGCTCTTTCCGCTTCCATTGTCGCCGTAGATAATGGTGATGCCATCGGTGGCGAAACGCAGTTGCTGCTCTTCGGCGAGGCGGTTCAAATGCTTGACGGGGCCGAGTGAGCAAAGCACCGCGCGCGGCTCGTTCGAACTGTTGGCCCTCAAATGCTCCGCCGAGAGCGGAGAGCATTCGGGCAGATCAGCGGTAAATCCACCGACGTGGCGGACCCGAGCTGTTACACCGGCCTTATCCTCCTGCTCGAGGTTGAAGCCCGGCCGCGCGGCGTGTCTTCTTAAGGCATCCCTAATCCAGTCGGGCTGCTTATCCGCCCATTCCAAAAGTCCAACCTCGGCCATTCCTGCCCCCCGAATCTTACCATCATTATACTTATTGATTAGTCCAGATTCGATGAATTCGCTTGTCTGGACAAATTTTCCTCGCGATCGCACATAGAGTGCTGGAGATGTACCCAATAAATGACCTCCCCCCGCGCCGCTAGGTCAGCAAACAAATGCTTCAGCGATCAAACGTCTCCACAACGACATCAGCAATCAAAGGCATTGGACCGCGCGCACGAATTTAGGTAGCCGGCAACGCGTACGAGGAGATAGAGCTGGAAGTGCGTGCCTTTCGATAGTCTATGGGCGGAATTCGACCGCCTCACCGATAGGCCGATCGAGGTTCGCCGTCACTGTCGGGCTGGGTCCGAGTCCGCGATAGGCGCCACGACAGCGCTCGCGATAGGCGCGCAACGCTTGGTCCATGGCGCCCGGACCGCCACACATTTGCGGATGACGTCCTGCCCGTCTTGGGTTTCAGCAGCGTGCGCCGGCGCTCCGATTTCCGCGACTTTTGGATCCCCTCCAATCGTGACGACCGATTATCGCCTGTCTCCATTTCGACCGTTATCTGGGCGGTAACACTTTTAGAAATCTATGCTGCTGGACATAAGCGGCGACCATACCGAGAATTTACTTTCAAATTCTGGCGGCAAAGTTCTATCGTAAATGAAAATAGGGGATGGGGTATGGAAACGAGTTCGGAGACTGGCGATGCTGCCGGTATATCAGCCGCGCCCGTAATAGAAGTCGTGGCGGACATCGCCGCCAGCTTTACATATGCGTCCTTCCAAAATGCTATTCCGGTGATCCGGTCTATCGCGCTCAACAACCCGACCCAGCAGGGTTTCGAAAAATGCACTCTCGAGCTGACATCGAACCCCCCTTTTTTGCGCGCCAAAAGCTGGACAATTGATCGGATCGTTGCTGGCGACCGGCTTCCCTTAAGCGATCGAAAAATCGATCTCGACGCCGGCTATCTGGCCGGTCTCAACGAGGCTGAGCGCGGGGAGATAACGTTGCGCCTAACCTCAGGAGGCGCAGTGCTGGCCGAGCAGCGCGTTGCGGTGCGCCTGCTTGCCCGCGACGAATGGGGTGGCGTCGTCGATATGGCGCAATTGCTCGCCGCATTCGTCATGCCGAACGACCCGGCGATCGCAGGACTGCTGCGTTCCGCAGCGGAGCTGCTCGCAGCGCATGGTCATCCTTCCAGCCTCGATGGCTATCAAAGCGGCAATCCGCAACGCGCATTCATGCTGGCGGCCGCAATTTATTCGGCCATTGCTGGCCTATCGCTGCATTATGCAGAGCCACCTGCGAGCTTCGAAAGCCGCGGCCAAAAAATTCGACGTCCCTCAATTATTACGGCAGAAAAGCTGGCAACCTGTCTCGATACCAGTCTGTTATTCGCGTCCGCCCTGGAGGCGACGGGCTTGCATCCCGTCGTTTTGATGTTTCAGGGACACGCGGCCGTCGGCGTCTGGATGACACAAAGGACGCTCGCCAACGCCATTGAACCCGATGCCATGGAGGTCCGCAAGGCGCTGGCATCGCGCGAACTCATCGTGTTTGAGACGACAGGCGTGACGCATCGGCCGGCGATGACGTTGGAGGCTGCCCAACACGCAATCGAACAGCGGCTCGACGAAACGCAGGTAGCCACCTTTGTCGCAGCCATCGATATACGCCGCTCGCGCAGCGGCGGCATCACACCGCTTGCTTCGCACGAACCGACGCGCCGCAGCGTGGATGCAGAGGCGGCAACCGAAATCGCGTTGCCGTTGCCAGCCGCACCGGCCGTGGTAGCCCTGCCGGTCGAGATCGTCGAGGTAAAGCCGACGACAGCGGCCGGACGGATCGACCGCTGGCAGAAAAAGCTCCTCGATTTGACACTGCGGAACCGCCTGCTCAATTTTCCGGACTCCAAGAAGACAATTCCGTTTCTTTGTACTGACGTCGGCTACCTCGAGGACCGTCTGATGGCAGGCGCTTCGATCCGGCTGATTTCGCTCCCCGAACAGAATCCACTGGGCGAGCGGGATGCTGTCCTCTATCGCGAGGTGCACGGACGTGACCTCCAGCGTGGCTTTGCCGCGGAAGCGCTTCTGCGCGACGAGCTCCCGTCGACGCTCGATGGGCGTCAATTGGAATCCCGGCTGATCGATCTTTACCGGCAAGTGCGCAACGATTTTGCCGAGGGCGGCGCGAATACGCTCTTCCTGGCGGTCGGCTTCCTGCGCTGGAAGAAGAAGGCCGAGGACGAGCGCAGCTATCGCGCGCCATTGCTGCTCGTACCGGTCAAAATCGAGCGCCGCAGCGCAACATCGCATTTTACCTTGCGCTTCCATGAAGATGAACCGCGATTCAACGCAACCTTGTTGCAGTTTCTCGAACGCGACTTCGAGCTCAAACTGCCACAGTTTTCCGGTGAGCTGCCCGAGGACGAAAGCGGCGTTGATGTGCCGAGGCTGCTCGGTCTTATGCGCCAGGCAGTGCGCGACGTCCCCGGCATGGAGGTGGTGGACGAGACGGCGCTGTCGACCTTTTCCTTCGCCAAGTTTCTCATGTGGAAGGATCTGGTCGAGCGTACCGATGCGCTGCGCGAAAACCGTGTCGTGCGCCATCTGATCGACACGCCGGAGATAGCTTTCGAGGGCAATGGCGCATCATTCCGCGACGAGCGCGAACTCGACCGGCACTATGCCCCGTCCGACATGGTTTTGCTGCTGCCGGCCGACTCCTCACAGACCGCCGCAAGTCTTGCCGCCGCTGAGGGTCGCGATTTTGTCATCATCGGTCCTCCCGGCACTGGCAAGAGCCAGACCATTGCCAACATGATTGCCAACTGTCTTTCAGTTGGCAAAACCGTGCTGTTTGTGGCCGAGAAGACGGCGGCGCTCGATGTGGTGTATCGCCGCCTGCGCGAACATGGCCTGGGCGCGCATTGTCTCGAACTCCATTCCAGCAAGGCGGACCGACGCAACTTTCTCACCCAGCTCAGGATCAGCTGGGAAAGCGGCGTGCGCGTGGACGCAGCGGAGTGGATTGCGATCAACGAGCGGCTTCGCGTCCGTCGCGACGAACTGAATGCCTATGTCGAAGCGCTGCATCGGCACCATGTCAATGGTCTGACGCCTTATCTGGCGCTCGGCATCGCTCTCAAGAACAAGCGGCAGCACGCTCCGAGATTGTCCTGGCCATCGCGCGATTCCCATGACGAGGCAAACCGGCTGGCGCTGGAGCATATTGCCGCCGAAACAGGTCTCGCATTTCAGTCGGTGGAGATGCGGTCGGTCTTGCGTCTTATAGATGTCACCGAGTGGACGTCAGGCTGGCAGGACAATTTGCTCGAAGGGGCAAAGACCCTCAAGAATGCGTCCGAGGTTCTAGCGACCGCACTCGACGCCTTCCTGGTGAGCATCGGCCTGCGCGCCAAAGGCGACGCGTCAAAAGCGGAGCTCGAAGCGCTGCGAAAACTAGCAGCGGCACTCCAGGACAGTGCCGGCTATGACGTCAGCATTGTCTTTGATCGAGATTTCGCCCAGTTGCGGGGAGCCCTCGCCACTCTCAATGAGGCAATCGGAGACTATCGCAAGTCTCGCAAGGACCTGTCGGCCCGCTATGACGAGGCTGCCGTTGCGCGCATACGGGTGGAGGACATAGAGCAGCAATGGCAGCAGGCCGCTTCTGCATTCTGGCCAAACAGTCAGTTGGGCAAACGCAAAGTCCAGAAGCTGCTTCAAGGCTATGTCACAGAGGGGGTAGCCGATCCTCAGCACGACTTGCTGCTGTTGCGCCTGATGCAGGACCGCCGGGCCACTGTCGAAGCCAACATCCTATCTGGGAAGCCGATCGGATTTGCCGCACTTGATACCGACACCCACCGTATCGATCAGATACTCTCGATGGCCGAAAGGCTTCGACAGACGCTACGCCTGCCCGGCCTCGGCACGGAGGATTTCAAAGCGCTCCTGCAAGCAACCGCCCCGAGCCTGCGAAGCGGTGCAGCAGATAGCACGATGCGCTATGGGGCAGCCCGCTTCCTTGCGGCTTCTGCAGCATTCGAGGCTGCCAAGACCCAATTTGCGATCCCTGCTGGAAAGACGCCTTCTTGGGCAGAACATGATAACCCGCTGACCGAATTGACGACTGCGATGGGAGACTTGCTCGACGCCCGTCATCTTCTCCGGGACTGGACTTCGTGGTGCGGCATTCGTCGCAGGGCTGTCAGTCACAATCTGGGAGCGTTGGTCGACGATATCGAGGCGGGTCTAGTGCGACCAGCTGAAGCTCAATCCGCGTTCCGCCTGGCCTATGTACGCTGGTGGCTGCCGGCCACGCTGGATGCCGATCCGGTGCTGCGGAATTTCCGTCGCTTCCAGCACGAGCACGCCATCGAAGATTTCCGGGAAATCGACGATCTTGTCCGCGCTCAAGCAAGCCTTCGCGTCATCAGTGCCATCGCTCATGGTTTGCCGGCTGTGCAAGGCGTCCCGCGCAATTCCGAGTTGGGCCTGTTGCGCCATCAGATGGAATTGCAGCGGCCCAGCCGGTCAATCCGCGAGATGATTGGCGCGATGCCGACGAGCTTTGCCAAGCTCGCGCCGTGCATGCTGATGTCCCCTCTTTCAATCGCTCAATATCTACCGCCCGACCAAGCCCTGTTCGACGTGGTGATTTTCGACGAAGCATCGCAGATCACCACCTGGGACGCCGTCGGTGCCATCGCGCGAGCCCATCAAACCATAATCGTAGGCGATCCCAAGCAGTTGCCGCCCACCAATTTCTTTGGCCGCAACGAGGAGGACGAGGAAGTCGTCGAACACGAAAAGGATCTTGAGAGCATTCTCGACGAAGCCAAAGCGGCCGGCATCCCGGTACGTGACCTGCGCTGGCATTATCGTAGCCGCAATGAGTCGCTGATCGCCTTTTCCAACCATCACTACTATCAGAACCGGCTCATCACATTCCCTTCGCCAACGGTGGAAGATCGGGCAGTTCAGCTGCGAAAAATCACGACCGGCATCTATGACCGTGGCAAAAGCCGCACCAATCGAATCGAAGCCCAAGCGGTAACCGACGAGGCGGTCAGCAGGATGCGGCGTTGGCTGGCCCTACCGGAAAAGGACCGACCCACGCTCGGAGTCATCACTTTCAACGCGCAACAGCAGTCGCTCATCCTCGACCTTTTCGACAAGGCACGCCAGACAGAGCCGGAGCTTGAATGGTTCTTTGCCGACGAGCGTATTGAGCCCGCCATCGTCAAGAATCTGGAAAATGTCCAAGGGGACGAGCGTGACATAATCCTGTTTTCGATCACCTTTTCGCAAGATAATGCCGGCAAGCGCAGCATGGATTTCGGCGCGCTGAATCGGGACGGCGGCGAACGCCGGCTGAATGTCGCGGTGACGCGTGCGCGGCAGGAACTGATCGTATTTTCAGGTTTTGCCGCCGACCAGATCGACCCCAACCGAACCAAAGCGATCGGCGTACAGCATCTCAAAGCCTTTCTCGATTTTGCCGAACGCGGCGCTGTGGCATTGCCAGCGCAGGAACGCGGATCGGTCGGAGCCCTGGAATCCCCTTTCGAGGAGGCCGTCGCTGCCGAGCTTGAGAAGCGCGGATGGACCATCGTTCCTCAAGTCGGCATTTCGGGCTTTCGAGTGGATATAGGGATCCGGCATCCCGATCTCGCCGGCGCCTATCTGGCTGGGGTCGAATGCGACGGCGCGACCTATCACAGTTCTGCCACGGCGCGAGATCGAGACAAGGTCCGCGAGCAGGTCCTGCGCGGCCTCGGGTGGAACATTGTCCGGGTATGGTCAACCGATTGGTGGTTTGATCTCGAAGGTTGCACCGAGAGGCTTCATGCCAGCCTGGCCGCGCTGCTCGAGGAAAGCCGTCGCAAACAGGCTGAACAACAGGAAAGTGAAGCCGCGATCCATTGGGACATGGGACATAAGGTCGACCCCATGGACCCATTGCCAGCCGAAGACCTAGCATCGGCCGGCGAACCGGAACATCCGTCGATAAAATCAGAGCCAGAACTTGTCGCCGCTCCCCTCGCGACGGGAGAGCGCCCATCGGCATCTGCAGGAATTTTGCCTGCGGCCGCGCATTCGACGCATGATACCGTACCGACGGGCGGCCGTTATCGCCTGACTGATCTAACCGGATTTTCCACCAGCCCGGATCAGTTTTATGACTTCGTCTACCGAGGCACGCTGCGGTCCATGGTCGACGCGGTGATCGAGCAGGAAGGACCTCTGCGAGATGACGTCCTTGCGCAGCGCATCGCACGGGCGCATGGCTGGCTCAGAACGGGCAACAAGATTCGGGAGCGGATCGACCTGCATCTGCGCGAGTTCGATAGAACTGAAGAATCCAGCGGCAGCTTCCTATGGAAGAGAGGGACGGTGGTCGACCTGCTTGATTATCGCATGCCGTTCGATGCCGATGCCCGCCGGTCCATTGCCGACATTCCAATCGCCGAGCTGGCCGCTGTCGTCGTTGCGAACGAGGACATTCTGGAACAGTCCGACCCCGCTCTCGACCTTGCACGTCTGCTCGGTGTCGAGCGACTTGCGGCGATTTCACGCTCCCGGCTGGATGAAGCCATCGATCGCGCCCAGCGCAACCTGGCATCGACATAGTCTCGGAGACTCCATGTTTCGATTCATCCACAGCTCCGATCTTCATATCGGCAAGCGGTTCGGCAACATGCCAGAGGATCTGCGCGGGCGGCTCCGTGAAGCGCGCCATGGCGCGATCAGCCGGCTGGCAGAGCAGGCACGCGTCCATGGTGCATCCACCATACTTCTGGCCGGCGATACGTTCGATACCGAAACGCCCACTCCAGCGATGTTGCGGCAGGCCATGGCCGAGATGAGCCAGAGCGCGCCTCTGCGCTGGATATTGCTGCCTGGCAACCATGATTCCCTGTTGGCTGATCAATTGTGGAGTGCAGCGGACAGCGTTGTGCCGGACAATGTCCTGCTGGCGACGCGGCCCGAAACCCTGACCATTGGCGCGGACGTGGCGCTGCTGCCTGCACCTTGCACCACCCGCAGACCCGGTCGCGACCTTACCGAGTGGATGAACAGCGCCGCGACGCCGCAAGGCGCCATCCGGCTCGGCCTTGCTCATGGCGCTATTCAGAACTTTTCCGAAGATTCAGCAGCGTCCGATGTCATTGCACCAGATCGCGCGACTAAGGCCGGCCTCGATTATCTGGCACTTGGCGACTGGCACGGACCCGTCACCATCAATGAGCGCAGCCGTTATAGCGGTGCGCCCGAACCTGACCGTTTCAAGCATGATACACCCGGTCAGGCCCTTGTCGTTTCCATTGCCGGGCCTGGCGCCGTGCCCGAGATCGTGGCCGTTGAAACAGCTAGCTTTTCCTGGAAAACCGCTCCCCTGCATCTGCTGTCTGGCGACGACAGCGCCGCGGCATTTGAAGCGTTGCTTCCACCGGCTCATCTGCGGCGTCAGACTTTGCTGCGAATTGCCGCGTCTGGCCGGGTGCGGTTAAGTGGGCGAACGATCCTTCAAGCGGCGATCGCGGTAGCCGCGCCCGACTTCGCCTATCTGGAACTGGACGGGGACGGGCTCGCGACCGACTGCGAAAGTGGCGATTTGGATCGGATCGACCGCTCTGGTGCCCTTCGCGAGGCAGCGCAGGCACTGTTGGATGAAAGCAGCGACGAAACCCGGTCGGCTGTCGAACGCGACATATCGCGAGAAGCACTGGTTCGGTTGTTCAGCTATTGCGAGGCGATGGGATCATGAAACTTACGGCCCTTCGGCTCCACAACGTCAAACGGTTCGCCGGGCAAGGCGTCGCCATCGAAAACATCGGCGACGGCGTCAACGTGCTTTGCGCGGTCAATGAGTTCGGCAAATCAACCTTCTTCGAAGCGCTGCACGCACTCTTTTTCCAGCCTCACACGGGCACACCCGAAGGCGTGCGACTGTTGCGGCCTTACAGTGGGGGCAATCCGGTGGTGGAGGCCGACATCACCACTTCAGAAGGACGCTATCGACTTGCCAAGCAGTTTTATGGCGGCAGGCTGGCCAGCGTTATTGACCTCGACGGCGGGCGACTGTTGGCTCAAGCCGATGAGGCCGAAGCCTTTATCGGCAAACTAATCCATGGCGGAAGCGCAGGACCGGCAGGATTGCTCTGGGTTCGCCAAGGGGTCACCGGCATCGAAAGGCGCAGCAAAAGCGAGGAGGACGGCGAAAAACGCGTGCGCGAAAGCCTACTGTCCTCGGTTCAGGGGGAAGTTGAAGCCCTGACCGGCGGGCGACGCATGGCCGAAATCGCCGCGGCATGTGAAGAAGAACTCTATAGCCTGGTTACGTCAACGCTGCGTCCCAAGAGCGGCGGTCTCTATGCGGCAGCGCTCGACGAGCGTGACAAGCTGGTGAAAGACGAGCAGCGTCTCAGCGCCGAAGTCACCGGTCTGCGCGATTCGCTCGACAAGCGGCGCATGGCGTTGGCGCGTCTGTCTGAGCTTGAAAACCCCGAAGAAGGCGCCACTCGGCGGGAAGCCATCTCGGCCGCGGAAGCCGCAGTCGAGGCCGCCAAATCGCACAGCGAAGCCTTGAAAGCCGCCGAGGCGGAAGCTGCCCTTGCCGCAATTCACCACGACGCGGCGCAGCAGGCCCTCGATAGTTTTCGGACCGCGCTCAAACGAGCCACGGATTTGCGCCAGCAGTCGACGATTGCGCAGCTTCGCCGCAGTGAGGTTCTCGATCGGCGCGCTTCTGCCATTGCCGAAAACGAACAAGCGATGGGCGAAGTTCAAGCAGCCGAACTGGAAGAGCGCGAAGCACGCGAATTGCTCGCGCGGCTGGATGCGACTCTTTTGGCGCGTGACGCTGCCGAACAACTGGCCGGCTCGGACAACCGGTTGAAACAAGCCGAAGTCGCCAGAACCCAGATCGAAGATGGAGAGGCAGCACTGGCGATGCTGGCGGTGCCGGAACAAGCTGTCGAGCAACTCCAGGCGCTCGAAATCGAGATCGCCAGCCTTCGTGCAGCTCACCTGGCAACCCTGCCGACGCTATGCATGGAATACCGGGACGGCGCCGCCGATTTGGTGACCATCGATGCCAAGCCCTTGCCCCATGCAGAAGACCAAAGCTTTGCTGGCACCGTACGCCTGGATATTGCCGGCATCGGAGCCTTGACCCTGCGATCGAATCGGCCGCAGCAGGCCGACCGGACCATCGAAGACGCCGAAGCGAAGCACCGCAGCCTGCTTGCGTCCCTCGGTGTCGATAGCCTCAGGACGGCACGCCAGCGCCTAGTGGAAGCGCGCGACAAAGCTACCGAACTGGGCTTGGCGCGTCAGCGACTTGCCGATCTCGCGCCCAAGGGGATACAGCAATTACACGAGGAGCTTGCTCGTCTGAGTGCCCTCGGGGCCGGGGACCTCGAACTCAAAGTCGATCCAGAACAGATCCGGCAACATCATGCCGCAGCCGAGCAGCGTGTGGCGACAACACGCAACAGCGTGCGCGAGGCCTTGCCTTTGCGCAGCCATGCCGACGAGGCTGTCATGGCTGCGGAGACGGCTTATGTCACCATCCAGGCGGAACTGACCAGCCTCGAGGTCATATTGGGACCCGATGCAGCGCGCGAGGAAAAGGGGCGCTTGCTGCTCACCGAGGCCACCGCACGACAAAAGCTGCGCGAAGCGGCCGAAATGCGCGCTGCTCCCCTGCGCGACGGCGCTCGCGATCTCACCAGCGCTGAAGCCGTTCTGCGCCGCGCCCGTTCGGTTCAGGATGCCGCCACACAGGAAGCAAGTCAGTTGCGTGTAACCCTGGCCGATCTCAATGGCCATATTCGCACTCGGTCCGACGACGCGGTGGAAGAAGCTTTGCGCGAGGCCACAGAAAAATTGGAAATCGCTGGAGAGCGAGCGAGACGCTTCGAATTCGAAAAAGCCGTCCTCGACCGGCTGCGCACGACGCTGGTCGCTGCGCGCTCGACGGCACGCGATCTTTATCTGAAGCCGGTCATGTCCGAGCTGCGACCGCTGCTTGGATTGCTATTCGATGACATCTCCATAGTGTTCGACGAGAACACACTGTTGCCACAGACCGTTCGCCGCAATGGTCAGGATGAGGATGTCGATAGGTTGAGTGGCGGCATGCGAGAACAGCTTTCGGTTCTGACACGTCTGGCCTTCGCCCGTTTGCTTGCCCGCGACGGCCGACCCACACCGGTTATCCTGGATGACGCTTTGGTTTATTCCGATGACGACCGCATCGAGCGCATGTTCGACGCTTTGCATCGTCAATCACACGATCAGCAGATTCTCGTTTTCTCCTGCCGCCAACGCGCGTTTGCAAAACTCGGCGGTAACATTTTGCAGATGAGCGACTGGCAACCGGGTCGGTCATAAGCGGAGATCGCGCAGCCTCAGCTAGGGCGACGGCAGATCGTATCGTGTTACGATTGCAATGCCGTTTTCGATCTCGATTTCGATAACTTCATTAATCAGGAATTCCTCTGGGCCAAGATCCTCGAGGAGAGCATCGAAGAGCTCTCTCTGTTTTTCAGGCCCGACCTGAGGGACGACGATAATCAGGCCGGCGTGAACCGGTTCTTTGGCATAGAGCTTCCTGAAGTCCTTAGCATTGTTGGTGACGAAGGTGAAATCCTCATCGATAATGAGCGGCATGAGGTCCCAGTCGGTTTCGCCGCTTAGCCCAAGCCAGTTGACGTGGTTTGCTTCATGTCCGCGTTCTTGGGCTACCGCAACCAGAGACGTGTGCAGGCACTCATCGATCAGAAACCTCACGAGGTCACACGCGTCTCGACCTGGCCGACGGACCTGGGTCGCCCTTCAAAACCACGCGCTTCGACGACTTTATTTTCACGCCCTGCTCGACCAGCTTCTTAGGCCGCCCACGAACCGGGTGCGCGGCGACCCACATTCTGGCGAGCTCAATCACGCGCGGCGTTAGCTTCGGATATCCCTCCAGAACCTCCGCTTCATCTGCGCCCTGCGCTAGCATCGTCGTGATCATACGAACAGGGATGCGGGTTCCTTTGAAGACAGGCTCTCCGCCCATCACCCCTTTAACGCGGCCGATGGCGGCCTCCGCTTCATCAAGATCCACGATGCGCGCTTTGAGCTGTTTACGTGCCTCGGCGACGTCGACGATCAGCAGGTCGTCGGCCCTTACGGTCTTGGCCCTTGGGGCAGCTTTGATTTCCTCGAACAGGCGGTAGCGACGATCAGCGGGCAATGTCGCACCCACGCCATACCAAAGCTTGAGCCGCAGCAAATCCTCGCCGGTCAATGCCCGTCGGACGACCCCACCGATGCGCCGAGCAGTGCTTGGCACAGTATCGACAATGCGTTTGTCGATCGCATTGTGCACGGCCTTGATTCCTATCCCGCTGACGGCGGCTGCCTCTGCGGGGGTGTAGATGCGAGCAAGTGTGCCCATTATTCTTCTCCTTATAAAGAATAATATAGGCCGTTTGACCCCCTCCGTAAAGGCACGCGTCTTTGGAATCACGGCGGTTAGCAAAGGCGGTGGTGAGCCGAGAGGCCTCACAAACCCTTGGGGCTCGAGATGGCAGACTCGGCGCAGTATAATTGCGCTAACTATCGAATTTGCAGTTGGCGACAAACGACACACGAGTTCGTCGCGGACTTTTAACTCTGCGAAGGCGCGTCTTCGAGCGCTTTGAAACCCTACACCCATCTGCAGGCCATCTGTATCAAGCTTTGGACCAAAACCGTTTCCATCGCTCACGAGCGTTCTCTCTGGGGGTCTCAAGTGGGGCTTGCCCATGGCCACGAATTTTTGGGCGACAGCGGTGCAGAGGCCGCATACCGCTGCCTGCTTGACGTCGCTGACCGTGTCCATGTCCGAAATTTGCCTACAAATTTCGGACGCCCTTGGGCGCGCTAGATTCGCTATGGAAAGCTGGAAGCACTCGCAAGCCCGGTGGCCACAGCGTCTGCAGCGCCAAGCTATTCCTCCGTATCCAAACCCGCATCCTCATGGCCACTAGCCAACTCTGGCATAATTTCACCAGCAAGCAGCTCATCTCTGCTCAGCAGCCCGGCATCCTCGAGCGCCTCGCAGTCCGGGAGATCGCGAAGCGTGTCGAGGCCGAACTCGAGCAGGACGCTTTTGTCGTCACATAGGTGTAGGGAGCGCCGGGCGTCGGACTGCGCGGGTTCGACGCGATCAGGCCGGTGCCGCAGATGGCCGATCAGGTCGCGACTGATTACTTCCCGAAAACCGACGACAATTCGGCGCGGGTAATCGGCTGGAAGTGCCGATGCACATCAGCATCAGCACGTCCGACCACGTCAGGTCCACGGCACGCCCGCTGCTTCCGCAGGCGCGGATGGCATCGGCATAGGCCGGCCGTGTCAGGTGCTTCCAGCCGCCGGCGACAGCGACGAGGTCATAGGGCCGTCCGCGCAGCTCTCGGATGTCGTCGATGAGAAGGTCACGGGCGAGCTCGCGGGAGAGACTGCACCGCAAGCGCGTCCCGCGCGCGCGAACTGCTCGATCAACTGATCTCAGACGACGACGAATCTCGTCCAGATTCCAAAAGCGGTGGCCGCAGCGGCGCTTTGCGGGCTCGCGTTACCACAGATCGCAGAACTGTGATCTCGCCTTGTGCCCGAGACCGCAATCTGGGCTCGCGACGAAGCATATCGCTTGCGATCATCAAAGGACGCGTCGACGCCGTCGGTTGCCTTTTCCACCGCCGCCTCACACATCGTGTTGGGGCTGAAGAGCTACCTGCAAATCCTCGCAACGGGCGCGGCCGCATCCTTGATTTTACAAATTGACACGTCTTGGTTTTTAGAAAATGCCACGTGCGATGATGGCGCCAAAAAAAAATGTCACGCGAGATGATCATGCCTGAGGTAAATGGTCCGCCAAAGTTGGGAAAGGTATACCGGTTGAATGGTGGATAGGTACGCCGGATAAAAAGGGCTTCGGGTTCCGGAAGACGAACTAATCGACGGATAGGCGCTGCTCGTGAGGGAAACTGCATGCGCATTACGGTTATGACCATCCAGGGATGTCGGATATGATCTTGAATAGTGACATTGCAGGCCAAAGAGCGGCCGAGAAGCTAGCAGAGGGCCTGAAATCGCAGGGCAAGCAGCAATACGAAGAAAGGTCGAGGGAACGCGAACGAGATGTGTCTCGTTAGGTCGCACGTTGCACCAGGGGTGCGTCGGAAGGCACTCCGCCGTGTCCTGAAGAGGTAGCCTGCACTTGAGAATAGCCACGGTGGTACCTTATTTTCGGCTGTGAAGCACACGAGACCCGCGACGTGAGACCCAGTTGCTCAATACCCAGTTGCTGGGTGAGCGTGCATGACTGCCAACGGAAGGTCTTGCACGCACCCTCGCGATCTTGAGCAATGGTCGCCATGACTTTCTTCTTGCAGGCTTTTGAGTGGCCCAGCCTGCAATCACCAGACCCCACCGACTCTAAAGAGCGTGGCAGACGGGATAGTCGAGGTTGCCCGGCACAATTACGCTCAAGGCTTGCGCCGCCCAGAGGACACGCTGAAAAGGCAGCATGGGCGCGCAAGCACGCCATTCACGAGAGGTTCGACATGAAGACTATGCAAGAAAAAGACATTCCGGCATTCGTGCAAGCAGTTGTGGAGGCCGGCTGCAACATTTGCGCGATTGGCAACTTGGGATATGTCTTTGGCGATGCTGATTTGACGCCGGCGCAACGGAGGTCCGTCGAGCCACAGCTGCGCAGGATTGCTGAGATCTACGGCGAACGCGATCATCTCATGGACGAGATAGCTGTATATCTGCGGTCGATCGGACGCCATGTCGAGGTTGAGCCGAAGACAGGTGTTTCCTGATGGCCGCGATCGATCGCGTTCCGTAGTCGCCATTTCTATTGGGTAACGAGCAGCCGTCTTCCAACCTCTGAAACAAAAAAGAGGTGACCCCCAAAGGCCGCTCTCGAGACCGCAAGTCTGAGCCGCTAACGCATTGCGATAACCAGGCTGTCCGAACTGGGCGTCGATGCCTTCCTCGACCAGGTCGCGGTAGGCGGCGATCTCATCTACCGCATGCATAGCCAAGCCAGAGAAGTTTTCGGCAGCGGAATTCTCGGTCGCTTCCCCTTTTATGACTAGAGGGTGCGGCCGATCCGGCCGCGACGATCTCGCAGGGATTGCCATATACGGCAACACGAACACCGGCGGATCAATACTCGGATAATGGCGGCCGGCTATGTAGCGATCGATCGCGCACCAACATATCAATGCAATAGCTTAGTTGCTTTCAAAGGCGGGTCTCTACGAACTGCAAGCAAGCTAAACGATTGCGTCAACTCTTCCTCGCAGAGCGAAAACTCCGCGCCCACGCGATTTCTCTGCTGGAACAGCGGCACATCCTCAGCGCCAGGACACGGCCGCCGCCGTCGGGTTTTACGAAGCCGGTGATTGCATAAGTTGCCCGCAAGATATCATTGGTATCGGGAACGCCGCCGATGCCGCATCCTGAATAGAGCGGCCGCTTGCACCTGCCAGCCCGACGACCAGATCATATCTGCAACTCCATCTACCTGGACGTGGTGCAAATCACCTCGCTGAAGCCGCAAATCGTCGCCTTCGACCAGGATAACCACATCCGTGACCGCCTGAGCTACTCGGTCGATCTCGACGCACATGGCCGATACAGTTTTTCCATCCTTCACGAAGCGAATGAGACTTTGGCCATTCCAGCCCTGGTCTACGGGGCGTGACTTGTCCCCGATGCATGCGCGAGCTCTCCGCTCGGCCGGCCGCCGGACGTCGCCACCGGCCGAAGGCGCCCGAAGGCGCCCGAAGGCGCTTGACAAAGCAGCACCGGCCCATTCAACTTGAGGCATTCACCAGGGGAGTCCCGGTAAGGGGCTGAGATACTGCTGGCTTTCGCGGCGCAGTGACCCGTTGAACCTGATCCAGTTCATACTGGCGTAGGGACGGTGCAAGCGCTTTGCGGGAGTTTACGCCCGAGGTCCTGCTGCAGCAGGTCTACAGAAGCGTCTTTTCATCCTTCCGGCACAGAACTGGGTCTCCAATGCATGAGCAAAGGAGCCTCACGATGAATGCCCTCACCCCCGCCGTGTCGACGGGACCACTGCCCGCCTCGCGGAAAATCCACAAGCCCGGCGTCCTCTACCCGCAGATCAGGGTGCCGATGCGCGAGATTTCCGTCCATCCGACGGCCGGCGAACCGCCCGTCACCGTCTACGATCCGTCCGGCCCCTACACCGATCCATCAGTCCAAACCAGCATCGAAAAAGGCCTTGCCCGGCTTCGCCACGAATGGGTCACGGCGCGTTGCGATGTCGAAGCCTATGACGGCCGCCACGTCCGGCCGGAAGACAATGGATTCGCCACCGGCGAGCGCCTGACACCGGAATTTCCGATACGCAATCGGCCGCTCAAGGCCAAGCAGGGCAAGGCGGTGACCCAACTTGCCTATGCGCGCGCCGGCATCATCACGCCAGAAATGGAGTTCGTAGCCATCCGCGAGAATCTCGGCCGCGAGGTGATGCGCGGCAAGCTGCAACGCGACGGCGAAGCCTTCGGCGCGGCGATCCCAGATTTCGTCACACCCGAATTCGTGCGCGACGAGGTGGCGCGCGGACGCGCAATCATTCCCGCCAACATCAATCATCCCGAGAGCGAACCGATGATCATCGGGCGAAATTTCCTGGTGAAGATCAACGCCAACATCGGTAACTCGGCTGTCACATCGTCGATGGCCGAAGAGGTCGAAAAGATGGTGTGGGCGATCCGCTGGGGCGCCGATACGGTGATGGACCTGTCGACCGGCCGCAACATCCACAACATCCGCGACTGGATCGTGCGCAATGCACCGGTGCCGATCGGCACGGTGCCGCTCTATCAGGCGCTCGAAAAGGTCGGCGGCATCGCCGAGGACCTCAACTGGGAGGTCTATCGCGACACGCTGATCGAGCAGGCCGAGCAAGGCGTCGACTATTTCACCATCCACGCCGGCGTGCGGCTGCACTACATACCGCTGACCGTCGACCGGGTCACGGGCATCGTCTCGCGCGGCGGCTCGATCATGGCCAAATGGTGCCTGCACCATCACCGGGAGAGCTTCCTCTACGAGCATTTCGAGGAGATCTGCGACATCGCCAGAGCCTATGACGTTTCCTTCTCGCTCGGCGACGGCCTTCGTCCCGGTTCAATCGCCGATGCGAACGACGCGGCGCAATTCGCCGAACTGGAAACACTTGGAGAACTCACCAAGATTGCCTGGGCAAAGGACTGCCAGGTGATGATCGAAGGCCCGGGCCATGTCCCCATGCACAAGATCAGGCAGAACATGGACAAGCAGCTCGCAGTGTGCGGTGAGGCGCCGTTCTACACGTTGGGGCCGCTGACGACCGACATCGCGCCGGGCTATGACCACATCACCTCAGGGATAGGTGCCGCCATGATAGGCTGGTTCGGCACCGCAATGCTTTGCTACGTCACGCCGAAAGAGCATCTCGGCCTTCCCGACCGCAACGACGTCAAGATTGGGGTGATCACTTACAAGATAGCCGCCCATGCAGCCGATCTGGCGAAGGGCCATCCGGCAGCGAAAACCAGGGATGATGCCCTTTCGCGCGCGCGCTTCGAGTTCCGCTGGGAGGACCAGTTCAACCTGTCGCTCGACCCCGAAACCGCACGGTCCTTCCACGACCAGACCTTGCCCAAGGAGGCGCACAAGCTGGCACATTTCTGTTCGATGTGCGGGCCGAAATTCTGCTCCATGCGCATTTCCCACGACATCCGTGCCGAGGCTCAGAAGGAAGGCATGGCGGCAATGGCGGCAAAATACCGGGAGGGCGGCGATCTCTACATGCCGGCGGACGAGACTGGCGTACCGGTCGTGCCGGAGGCTCCCAAACCATCATGAGGGTGCTCGTCAAAGGGGCCGGCGTTGCCGGCCTCACCGTCGCTTTCGAACTCGCCGCCCGCGGCGCGACGGTCACAGTCGCCGAGATGCGGCATGGCCTTGGCGGCAACGCGTCGTGGTTCGCCGGCGGCATGCTGGCGCCATGGTGCGAGCGCGAAAGCGCGGAGCAGCCGGTGCTGGATCTCGGACGCGACGCTGCCGACTGGTGGGATGCGGTGCTGTCGGGTCAGGTGACACGGGCCGGGACATTGGTCGTGGCCGCGCCGCGTGATGCCGGTGAGCTTGACCGGTTCGCCAGTCGCACGTCAGGGCATAGGCGCGTCGATGAAAACGAAATTGCGCTCCTGGAACCCGACCTCGCCGGCCGCTTCCGGCGTGGATTGCTCTTCCCCAACGAGGCTCACCTCGACCCACGCCAGGCGATGGCGGCACTTCATGACAACCTTGCGACCATGGGTGTCAAATTCCACTTCGGCTGCGACGCCCGGCCTGTTTCGGGTTTCGCCCGTCAGATAGACTGCATGGGAATGGCAGCGGCCGATGACAGGCTGCGCGGTGTTCGCGGCGAAATGCTGATCCTTCGCACGCCTGATGTCTCGCTGTCGCGGCCGGTCCGTTTGCTTCATCCACGCTTTCCGCTTTATGCCGTGCCGCGCACCGATCACCGTTTCATGATCGGAGCGACGATGATTGAAAGCCAGAGCGCCGGACCGGTGACGGCGCGTTCCATGATGGAGCTGCTGGGCGCCGCCCATGCCCTCCATCCGGCCTTTGGTGAGGCCGAGATCGTTGAAACCGGTGTGGGTGTCCGTCCGGCATTTCCCGACAATTTGCCACGCGTCGAAACAGACGGTGAGATCATCGCGATCAACGGTCTTTATCGTCACGGTTTTCTCCTCGCCCCCGCCATGGCGCGCCAGGCTGCCGGCCTGGTTTTCAGTCAAGACAGAACCAAGGAGCATGCTCATGAAACTGATGGTCAACGGCGAGGCGCGTGAGATTGCCGCCACCACGCTGGCCGAGTTGCTTGCCGCGCTCGACTATGAGGGCGATTGGCTCGCCACCGCCGTCAACGGCGACCTCGTGCACAAAGCCAACCGCACGGAGTTCCAGTTGAGCGACGGCGACCGGATCGAAATCCTCTCGCCCATGCAGGGCGGCTAGCATGTTGGAGCTTTATGGAACCGAGCTTTCGTCGCGCCTGCTTCTCGGCACCGCTCAATATCCTTCGCCGGCCATCCTTGCCGATGCAGTCAAGGCGTCGGGCACGTCGGTGGTGACCGTCTCGTTGCGGCGTGAGATGGCGGGCGGTAGAGCCGGCGAACAATTCTGGTCGTTGATCCGCTCGCTGGGCGCCAGAATCCTGCCCAATACCGCCGGCTGCCTCTCCGTCAAGGAAGCCGTCACCACCGCGAAAATGGCGCGCGAGGTCTTCGGCACCAACTGGATCAAGCTCGAAGTGATCGGCAATCACGACACGCTACAGCCGGATGTGTTCGGTCTGGTTGAAGCCGCCCGCATCCTGTGCGAGGACGGCTTTGCGGTATTCCCCTATACCACCGACGATCTCGTTGTCGCCGAGCGGCTGCTGGAAACGGGCTGCAAGGTCCTGATGCCGTGGTGCGCACCGATCGGTTCCGCCTTGGGACCGGTCAACATGACGGCGCTGCGCTCGATGCGCGGATATTTCCCTGGCGTCCCGCTGATTGTGGATGCGGGGCTCGGACGGCCGTCGCACGCGGCCACCGTCATGGAACTCGGCTTTGACGCCGTGCTCCTGAACACAGCGGTCGCCAAGGCGGCATATCCGGTCGGCATGGCGCGTGCTTTCGGTAAGGCGGTCGACGCCGGTCGTGAGGCGTTCAGTTCGGGAATGCTCGAACCGCGCGACGTCGCCGTGCCATCGACACCGATGGTCGGCAGGGCCGTTTTTTCATGAAGCTCGATCCCTTTTATCTGATCGTCGACAGCGCTGCCTGGATCGAACGGCTGGTCCCACTCGGAGTCCGGCTTCTGCAACTGCGCATCAAGACCGTGGATGAGGCTGGGTTGCGCGCGGAGATCCGCACCGCGAAGGCCTTGTGTGCTCGATACCAGTGCCAACTCATCGTCAACGACCACTGGCGCCTGGCAATCGAGGAAGGCTGCGACTTCATACATCTCGGCCAGGAGGATTTGCAGACCGCTGACCTCTTGGCGATACGGGCAGCCGGCGTAAGGCTCGGACTGAGCACACATGATCATCAGGAGCTGGAAACGGCGATGGCCGCCGAGCCTGACTACATAGCGCTTGGACCCATCTATCCGACCATCCTGAAGAAGATGAAATGGGCGCCGCAAGGGGTCGAACGGATCAGCGAATGGAAGCGCCAGGTCGCGCCGTTTCAATTGGTCGCCATTGGTGGCCTCAACCCTGAGCGGCTCGACGGTGTCTTTGCGGCTGGCGCGGACAGCGCGGCGGTGGTGACCGACATCACGCTCAACGACGACCCCGAGGCGCGCACGCGAGAATGGATCGAAAAGACGGACCAATGGCGCTGAGGCGAGAACCACATGTGCTTGTCGTCGGTGGATCGGACTCCAGTGGCGGTGCTGGAATTGCACGCGATATCGAGACGATCTCTGCCATTGGCGTGCGCACCTGTCTCGCCGTCACAGCGCTAACGGTGCAAACGCATGACGCCGTGATCGAAATCTATTATTCGCCACCTAGCCTGGTGGCCAATCAGATGTGCGCCGCGCTGCAGGCCAACGACGTGGCCACAATCAAGATCGGCATGCTGGCGACTGCCAAGATCATTGTTGCCGTTGCCGCAGTGCTGCGCAAATTTCCGCATGTCCCCGCAGTACTCGACCCTGTGCTGGCCTCCACCTCAGGCCGCGCACTTCTGCAAGCAGGCGCTATCGCTGCCATGAAGCGCGATCTTATGCCGCTTTGCTGCATTGTCACGCCCAACCTCCCTGAACTGGCGCTCCTTAGTGGCTCCGAACTGGCAGTGGATGAGGACGGAGCGCTCCAACAAGGAAAAAGACTGCTGGCCGCCGGCCCTCAAGCCCTGCTGATCAAGGGTGGGCATGCGTCGGGAACCCGGTCGACCGATATTCTGTTACGCTCCGGGCACGAACCCATCCGCTTCGATGCACCGCGCCTTGCCACATCGATGCGCGGGACAGGTTGCATGCTGGCCAGCGCGATTGCGGCGCATCTGGCGAAGCCGAAGCCGCTCGAAGACAGCGTGCGCGAAGGCAAGCTGTTTGTCTTGGAGAGGCTTCAGAAATGCCGGCTGAATAACCACAGCGTTCTGCGTCCAGCCAAGCAGACCCATTTTCCAGAATTTTTCCCGTAGCGAGACTAGAGAAGGGGCTACTGCTTCTCTATGCCATCCTCACAACGCGTTGAGTTTCTCACTGCCAATTATGCGACTTTCGAGGTGCAAATAGCGAATATCGAGTTCTTAGTGACAGAAACGACCGGAATTGGTTGCGTGGATCACCAGGTCGCTACCGATTGGGTCAGCGACTCAATAGAACGTCACATCTCTGTCCACACTCGAGCTTATTTGCCGCAAACGCGTCGAGCCCCGCGTCAATCGGTCTTATAATAGTATCCGGGGCAGCTCCAAAGCTGTGGCATCGGCTACCCGCCGGCCGTGGCGCTTGCTGTTCGAGCGTCGGACGCCGCCTGCCATTGAACATCTGATGGGCTATTGGGTGGCGGCGACACACTCATCCAGGTGCAACTGGCTTTTTCAACTCGGGAACCAGCAGAAGCCTTCGCTGCGTCGCAACATTTGGATTATGTCGTACAGCCCGATCTTCCAGAGAAAACAAGACCTAACGTTCGAAACCTGTCACGCAACCAACCACCGAATGAAAGATCCAGCGTGCGATCGCAGGGAGGTAAGAATAACCGGTCTGGCTTTCCTATCGCCGGTCCAGGTTAAGACCAACGACGTCGTCACGACATCAACACAGTGCGCGAAGCGCTCGTATTCCTGAATCAGTGGCCAAAAGCGCGTCGGGGACCGGTATTCAGTTGCGCGGTGAGAAGCAGCAACGCAGCGATCGCCGGACAGATGACACCCGAGCAGGCGCGGCAAGCATTGTGGGATTTGCCAGGATTGCCGGCGTGCTGGCCAAATCTGATTTCGTCGTTGGTGGCGACTGATTTAAAGCTGCAGGAAGATCACCGCCGGTAACGCGTTGGCCCGCTGCTCGCCAAGACGGAAAGAACGCCGCCTTGTGAGTTCCAATAATGGGCGATGCGGGAATTGCACATGTCTGTGCCCATCTGTCCGGCCGAAATGCAAATGGCGTCACTGGCGAAGGTCAGCGAACGCGGCACGCAGGGCTGGATTCTTTTGACTTGCGGCAAGCCGACATAGGTGCTGGCTTGATGTCTCGGTCACTGCGACGTGTCATGCCGATTCATTCGTCAGCTACCATGACGATGCGGCGCGTCGCCTGCGATCAGTTGATCGAACCGCGGTGCAATTCGGGACGCTTCGTCGATCCCGACAGTTGCGCAAAGGGAAGCCAAATCAGCGACTAGAGGCAACGTGGCTACGGATTCGAAGGGACCCCGCTGTTGCCGAAGAGGTGACTGGTGGAATGTCAAAGATCACCTCGTGAAAGGCCATTTGGGGCCACCTAATGATAAAGCCGGATGCCGCTATCGGGTCCTGGCACGGGAATGACGGTCCGGCCCTACGGTGGATCGAGTTCGGTTCATGTCGCTTCGCAAGGAGGATGTGTTCCGGCGTCTGCCCGAACCCCTCTTTCTCGCATTCTGCGAGGTTGCGCGATCGGGCCGCTCGGTCTCTGTGCTGATCGCCCCTCCTGTTGCCATCGATCGATTCCGCTTCCGGTGCGCACGCACGTGTCGCGCGTGGCAATCATGCAAGGTCGTGAATCATAGGAGGATGTACATGCTTTTGTCGGATTTCGGCCGCATCGGGTTCGATCCGTTTGTGGAAATGCGGCGCATGCAACAGGAAGTAAACCAGCGTTTGGCCGGGCTGACCGCCAGCGCCGCTCAGGAGTTTCCGCCGATCAATCTTTGGACTGGCGAGGACAGCGTGGCGGTGGCCGCGGAACTGCCGGGGATATCACCTGACGAAATCGGCCTCACGGTGCGCGAGAACATTCTGACATTGAAGGGAACGCGCGAGCCTCGAACGGAGGACGAGAAATCCGTCTGGCACCGCCGTGAGCGCGCCTATGGGACCTTCTCCCGGACAGTGCAATTGCCATTCCGCGTCGACCCGGAACGGGTCGAGGCGCGTTTCGCCAACGGGCTGCTCGAAGTCGAGTTGCACCGGCCGGAGGCGGATCGGCCGAAGAAGATCCAGATCAAGGGATAGAGG
>NZ_RZRY01000800.1:0-2590 GCF_003998035.1 Mesorhizobium sp. M2A.F.Ca.ET.039.01.1.1
AGTTCACCCCAGACCCCAGCTTGCCCTCCGTCCTGGCCCGCGCAGCCGCTTTGTCCTGACTATCCCAAATAGCCCCAAACACCCCGAGAACCGCGACAGCGATGCATATCCAGATAAGCCAGTCCATGATTTCCCCTCCTTTTCCCAACGACAGTCTTCACAGATCGACCACGTGGACACAAGCCGCCGCAGCATGTCCCCTGGCGCCGGGCTCGTCACAACCGGACGCCAAGAGAAGGAAGGCAAGGCCGTAGAGCGCAGCGTCAACGCAGCTTTCGCCCCGTGCGGTTATAGAGAGCAGACGCAATGGGCGGCTCGATTGAGCCTGAAGCGCTCATACTTGACCGCATCTTGCTGATTGGCTTCCGATACAGTACGGACTTCCAAGGGGTGTGAAATGGAAGATGATATCTCGGATCGGGCGTTCTATGACGATGGAGAGTGGGTTTCCTGGTCCGACGTGGAAGAACAGCTTCGATACCAGGAATGGCGAGCAAAGTATCCTAATGCGATAAGATCTTTGATTCCGTATTTTCAGGATCTCTTGTCGCTGGCAGAAAGCTACCACGTTGAGACAGGTCGTCATCTCAATGTGTATGGAGACATCGGGGAGCTCTTCGGCGCCATCACGTACGGAATAAAGCTGAACAAGAACTATGCGCAGGGTGCTGATGGTAGGCTTGGCAACGATCATGTTGAGATCAAGACCATCACCCCGTTCAAGTCCAATGACGAGGTTGCCGTGAAGGTGTCAGGTAACTTCAGCAAGCTGCTCGTCGTGAAGATCAACGCGGATTTTGAAGTCTCATCCCGGATGGTCGATCGCTCGAAGCTTCCCAAAACGGCGAAGCCTTTCCTCAGGATAAGGTGGGAAGACCTGCACGTGGCCAAATGACGGCTTCGTCGGCATTGCAGCCGTTCCACGTGCCGCCGTGGGTGGAGAGCGGTAACTTCTCTGGGGTCAAACACAGGTTGGTAGGCTCGAGCAGTCCATCATCATCGTTTTGATCGGAGACAAAACCATGGCGGTGGAATGGACGATTGCGATCGAGAGCCGAAACGAATTTGGCGACACGGGTTTGCCCGGATTGCCATACGTTCCGAGCGGTCAAGGACTACACGACACGCCGGATCCGAACCATCTTCGACACCGTTGAGGTTCGCAATCCTCGATGGATGCTGTGCCGGGAATGCCATCCAAGGATGGTCGGTGCCTTCGCGCCGCTGAAGGAAATTTGTCCAGATCGAGCGACGCCGGAGCTGATGGAACTGACGCGGCGTCAGATGCAACTTGCTAACGGGTTCTGCCGATATCTGGAAATGGCCATGCGGCTGATCCGTAAGGGCGTCGCACGACGCAATCGCTGAATCTGCGGTCAGAGCTGCGCGACTGCGGTGGCTGCCGCGTGAAAGCCAGGCGTTTTTCGGGAAAAGAAATTCCCAGGCGAGCCATGAAATAGAAAATGTAACCGCTACACACAGGGTTTTCGATGTGTCTCCCTGCGCTCGGGCTATGGGTGAGATGTCAAATGCGCAACAGTGCCCGGCAGATACTCATCGCTGAGCGTATACCTTATTGACCATCAGTCTCGATTTTACGATGGAGTATTCGGCGCGGCTTCGGCCGAAGGGATGGGGCGCCCCGATTGTTGATGGGGTGTAGGTGAAATGATCTCGAAAATCGTGTGGAATCCTCTTTTTAGATTTCTGCTGTTTTGGACGATTGCCGGGGCCTTCGTTTACTCGGCGGACTATTATCTTGATGCTTTCTCGTTGACCAAGCTGGTTGCGGTGGGACGATCCGGCATGGAAGGTGGGGTCGATGATGCTGCGAAGCTGATCGAGGATCCCGGCGTCGTCTCGTCGTTGGCTTTCGCCATCGGCGTCGCGGGCACGGCGCTTCTGCTGGCCTTTCTCATCATGCATGTGTTGCTGGTCGAGATGTCGATGGGATCAGCGCGCAGGATCCTCAATCGCCGCGCTGGTGAACTCGGTTTCGCGAACACCTATGAGGAACGGATAAAGCCAAGACTACTTCGTCATCCGCTCGTCGGATCGGCCTGGAAGGAATTCGACGACACTTTGTTGAAGGATCGAGTTGATCAGGGAGAGCCGATCGAGAACACGATCCGTCCGCAAGCCTTCATCAACATCGCCATGATCAGGGAGAACCTGCCGGGACTGAAAGTCATCAGCAGCATTTCGGGCTATTTTGTCGGAACCGGGTTGCTGCTTACCTTCGTTGGTATCGTGCTCGCTCTTCACAAGGCCGCGACGGCTGCGGGCTCCAGCGATGCTGCAGTGATGCAGTCCGCGGTACAAGAACTGCTGCAGGTCGCGTCGTTCAAATTCTGGACGTCCATTGCAGGCCTCGCGACTTCAATCGTCTTCGCGCTGGCGTCGCGCTGGTTCGTCATCTGGATCGAATCCGCGTTGACCCGGTTCTGTGAGGATGCGGAACACCAGCTGAAATACTCGTCCCCTAACTCGATCGCTGCCAAGGCATTTGAGGTCGGCAAGGATCAGCGGGATCAGCTCAAGGAAATCAACAGTGACCGTTATTTCTCGAGGCTGGCGGACAGTGTTGGGC
>NZ_RZRY01000801.1:0-2585 GCF_003998035.1 Mesorhizobium sp. M2A.F.Ca.ET.039.01.1.1
GGCCGGCACCGTCTCGCTGCGCCTAGGTCAGGCCGGCGGCCAACTGATCGTAACTTCTTCCTAGCCTCACGGGCCGAACCGCCGCCTGCCGGCGGCTGGCCCTCCGGCGGGCGCGGCATTGGCCGCGACGCCCGGTCGGGCTTGCGGGCTTCGCCCGAGAACGCGCTCATTTCTCAAACGGGATTGCGATGCTCGACCTTTCCACGCTCGAGGGCCTGCCGCCGCCGCAGGCGATCTCCGTGACGTCGGAGGCCGACGCTCTCGCCGCCATCAAGGCCGTCTTCGTCGACCTGGCTACGAGCTACGGGCTCGACGTCTCCGGCATCATCGATCTCGAGGGCGAGCCGGGCAACATCCAGTTGCAGGTCGGCGCATTCAGAGAGGTCCTCTACCGGGCGGCCATCAACGATGCCGTCAAGGCAAACCTGCTGGCCTTCGCGGCCCGCGCGGACCTCGACCATCTCGCCGCTTTCTACGACGTGGTGCGGCTTGACGGCGAGACCGATGCCCGGCTTCGCGCCCGCACCGTTGTCGCGATCTCCGGCCGGTCGACGGCCGGCTCCGAGGACTGGTACAAGAGCGCGGCGTTCCGGGCGAGCATTCGCGTCAAGGATGTCGCCGTCTATCGCATCGGGACCGGCCCCGACATTCGCATCGCCGTGCTCGCCACCGACAATTTCGGCGAGCCGGACGCCGCGCTGCTCGCCGCGGTCGACGCCGAGGTGCAGAAGAACAGCGTTCGGGTGATTTCCGACCGC
Source organism: Mesorhizobium sp. M2A.F.Ca.ET.039.01.1.1 (assembly GCF_003998035.1). NCBI lineage: Bacteria > Pseudomonadati > Pseudomonadota > Alphaproteobacteria > Hyphomicrobiales > Phyllobacteriaceae > Mesorhizobium > Mesorhizobium sp. M2A.F.Ca.ET.039.01.1.1. The sequence continues at coordinate 759 of NZ_RZRY01000801.1, forward strand.
ATCACGGTCGTTTCGGCCACGAGCGCGACGGTGAACGTCGCGGCCGATATCTGGCTCCTGCCGACGACGCCTATGACGGTCTTCGATAGCCTGGAGGCGCTGTTGCGCCAGTCGCTGGCCGACGAGGGCGGGCTCGGCTTCAATCTGACCCGCTCCTGGCTGGTCTCGAAGCTTCAGGTGCCCGGCGTCCAGAAGGTGTCGCTGACCGCTCCGATGCCCGACACGATCGTGGATGACGGAGCCGCGGTGAAGCTTGGCACCGTCGCTCTGACCTACAAGGGCCGCGACCGGTGACGGATCGGCAGAACCTCCTGCCGCAGAACGCGACGGGTTTCGAGTGTGCGCTGTCGGAATCGCTCGACCGCCTGCCGGAGCTGCAGCCCGGCTTCGACGAGTTGCGCGGCTTCAAGACTGCGCCTGTGCAGGAATCGATCCTGCCCTGGCTGGTGGTCGAGTACGGTCTTGGCGGCATCACGCAATATCTGCCGGACCTCGCCTCGGTCATCGAATATGGCCTACGCTGGCAGCGAGTGAAGGGGACGCCGCAAGGCGTCGCGGAAAGCCTGACATGGGTCCACTATGCCTTCTCGACCTTCTACGAGGCCCCGTTGCGGCGCACGCGCTGGCACCTCTACGAACTCGAGCTTGATCGCTTCCGCGATGGCGAAGACGACCTTGCCACGATCGAGGCCGTCGTTCGCATGTCGGACCCAGCGAGGTCGGAGTTCTACCGCGCCTGGAACGGCTACAACGTGCGGGAGCACGAGTGGAGCTACACCCGCTGGGGCCACGGCATCTGGGGCGACAGTTCCGGAGTCTTTCTGCATGCCGGCGGCGTCAAATGGTCGTTCGGCCGCACCTTCGATGCCGGCTTCCATGAGCTGACCGAGGCCGAACTGACCGCGCTTGGTGCATGGATCGAGCCGGTAGAGGGCGGTTCGATCAGTTGGGGACCGTTTCCCTGGAACACGCCCGGACTGCAATGGGTATCGGATGCCGCCGCCTCGCGCGCGCAGATCATCGCCACCGCGCTTTTGGCGAAGACCTGCTGGGTCGGCGTCTATCGACAGGACGGCTCGCCGATCGGCTTCCGCAAAGCGCGCGTTTATCGGCCGGTGACCAGTCTCTTCGGCGGCTACTACCAGGCTGGCGGGCAAGGCTGGATCGCGGCCGCTGCTCCCGGCCCGAACATCTACGTCGAAGCCCTCATGGATTTCGCAGAGGGCGATGGCGAGACCGTCCATTCCTGGAGCGTCACGCTCGGCGGCGTGCCCGTCGACGCGCATCCGGCGGGCATCATGTGGTTGCCTGGCGCCGCCATCGCCGGCGGCACCATCGTCGGCAGCTTCGATATCGCGCCGGCTCTTCTCGGCAAGGCTTCGCGCGAGTGTTTCCGCGCCATTCTGAAAATCGCCTGACGCGCGGCTTGCGCGCGCACTTCTTCTGAAAACAGAGGCAAAATGGCTTACGAGCACAAGTCAGGGCTGTCCGGCGCTTTCGATCGTTCGGTCGCGTTCCCGCTGTGGGACAGCGTACTGACGCGTGAGGGCAAGATCGGCCAGGCGGCCGAGATGTTCGAGGCGCAGCAGATTCTGCAGCGGAAGATCGGCTCGATCGGCAACCTGGTCGCGCGCGATGGCGACCGAGTCGAAGGCGCGGATATCATCATGGACGCCGAGGCCGGGACCGTCACGCTCACGGCTGGCAAGCTCTATGTGGACGGCCGCGTACTTGATGCGCCTGGCGCGACGCTCACCGCCGTTCCGATGATAGGTTCCGTTCATATCGGCGTCCGAGTGATCGAGGACTATGTGACCGAGCTTGAAG
>NZ_RZRY01000802.1:0-2582 GCF_003998035.1 Mesorhizobium sp. M2A.F.Ca.ET.039.01.1.1
ATCATCGCCATCGCCGAGGGCAGGGCCGACATCGCGGCGATCGACTGCGGAAGCTGGGCGCTGGCGCAGCGCTTCGAGCCGGCCGCGCGGGGCGTCAAAGTCGTCGGCTGGACAGCGCGGCGCAAGGGCCTGCCCTATATCACCGCCAGGACCACCCCGGCCCCGATCATCGCCGCGATGCGGGAGGCCGTCGCGGCGATCGAAGGCGGCGCGTCAGAGCAGCCGTTCGTCCAGCTTGTAGGCTGACAGCTTCTCGTTGCCGGTCTCGGTGATCAGGATCTGTTCCTCGATCTTGACGCCTTCGTGCCCGCCAAGCCTGCCGATATAGCTTTCGACGCAAAGCACCATGCCGGGCTCCAGCACGCCGTCCGGCGTGTCGTCGGTCCAATCGCCGGCATGCGGCAGCGTCGGATATTCATCCGCCAGGCCGACGCCGTGATAGAGCACGCCGTAGCGCGTGGGGTAGCAATCGTCCGGCGGCACCGCCGAGCGCTCGGCGAGATCGCGGAAGGAGATGCCCGGCCGCATCAGATCCGTGTTATGGGCGATCTGATCGGCGGCGATGCGGAACAGATCCCGCTGCTCGTTCGAGGGTTGCCTGTCGCCGCAAAGCCATGTGCGCGAGAGATCGGCGCAGAAACCGTAGGGACCGATCAGGTCGGTGTCGAAGGCGACGAGGTCGCCATTCTCGATGACGCGCGAGGAGCATTCCTGGAACCAGGGATTGGTGCGCGGGCCGGACGACAGAAGCCGCGTCTCGATCCACTCGCCGCCGCGCGCGATGTTGCCGCGATGCAGCTCCGCCCACAATTCGTTCTCGGAAATACCAGGCTTCAATGCCGCTTCCATCTCGCCCATCGCCGCCTCGCAGGCGATGATCGAGCGCCGCATGGCGAGGATCTCGTCCGGCGATTTGATGAGGCGCGCATTCTCCATCACCGCCTCGCCATTGCCGATCGCAATGCCGCGGCGGGCGAGCTCCTCGACGCCTTCGGGGTTGATGTGGTCGACGGCGATGCGTCGATTGCCGCCGCCATGCTCGGCAACGAGTTCGGCGATGCCGCCGCCCCAGCGGCGGACCTTCTCATCGGTCAACTCGCCGCTGTAGAGATACATCCACGATACCGCCGGCCGCACCTCGTCGACGACGCCCGAATGGTCGGACAGGTGCTCGCAGGAGAAATAGTCGAACAGCACCACCGGGCCTTCGGTGGCGACGAAACAGTGGCGCGTCGGGTTGTGCGCGACCCAGAGCTGCATGTTGGTCGAATCCGTCGCGTAGCGGATGTTGACCGGATCGTAGAGCAGGGCGCCGGCATAGTCGCGGCGCTTCAGCTCGGCGCGGATGCGCTCGAGCCGGTAGCTCCGCATGGCAACCAGGTTTGGAGCGGCAGCGCCTGCAGCCGCCCATTCGGCCTCGGCTGTCGCGCCATAGCCCAGCACATGCTGGTTGAGCGAGGCCGCCTTGTCGCGCGAGGCCGCGCGCAGCGCATCGACCGAGCCGGGCTCGAAGGGCATGATCTTGCGATGGCGGCCGAAGCCCAGCTTGTCCATTCGTCCCTCTACACACCTTACGGCGCGATCTTCTTATGCAGTTTGGTGATCGTGACCTTGCGCGGCGGAAAGCCGAGCGCCTGCGGCACCTCGACAGTGCGGTGGACAGTGTCCATCGCATAGCCGGCTCTCGCCAACTCTTCGAAGACGTCCGAGGAGGATTCCCTGTCATCGGTCAGGACAAGCACCGCCGGCTCGCGGATCGACCGGGCGAAGTCCGGTGTCTCGTCATCGAGCGCGATGAGATCGGCGTCGACCAGGCGCAGATTGCCGACCCAGAACCAGCTCGACACCACGGTCTTGACCGGTCCGTCAGCGTTGATCTGCTCGTAAAGCGAACGGTAATCCATACGCACCACGCCTCCGCGGCTGTCGCCGCCGTGCAGATGCATGTACCAGCTCAGCGGCAGCACAAGGACGGCAAGAAGAGCACCCACGAAGACGATGGTGGCTTGCGTCTTGCGGCCCCTCTGGCCCATGGCGTCGAAGCGCATGGCAAGAGCCGCCGGCAGGAGGATAAAGATGGGCAGCATCCAGCGGTCGCGAAACTGAGTGATGCCGGCCGCCAGCACGACCGTCACCATGACCACAAGGCCAAGGACGATCGCTCGCCATAACAGTTTCTCCGGCCACCGCACCGGTTGAGGCGGTTCCGTCTGTTTTCTTGTCGCCAGGCCGTAGGCGACGGCAAAGATCGCCACTGGCAATCCAGCGAAATTGACGATCGCATTGGCCAATCTGCGGATGCCGAGAAGTGCCGTTTTCGCGATGCTGCCGCCTTTGGCGACGCCTAGGCCTCCCTGGTGCGAGAGCAGATCGTCCAAATGGGTGAGGCTCCAATAAAGCGTCGGCAGGCAGGCAAGGATCGCTACCGCCACGCTGATCAGGAAGCGACGGTCGAAGATCGCCTCACGCGTTTCGCGGACCGACAGAGATGCCAGGAACAGGGCGGCAAGGAAGATGATGATGTTGTATTTCGACAGCATCGCGGCCGCCGTCGCCAGGCCCAAAAACGCATAGGCAACGGC
>NZ_RZRY01000803.1:0-2577 GCF_003998035.1 Mesorhizobium sp. M2A.F.Ca.ET.039.01.1.1
CACTACTTGTCGGGTTTGTCGAGTCCGCGACCTAGTGCGGTGCGGCCTGGCGTTCTGCCGCCCTAGCTAGGGAAGTCCTTGAATAATAATAAGAACATTTTTCCTTCGGCTCGATCCGCCATATTGGCGCGCGGTTTGCTTCCTTCGGTGCGAAGCCGCAGTTGCCGACCGGATCGTCATGGACTGGATAACTGCGCGATTGATGGAGCGAAGGAAGGAACAACAGCATGTCAGCTCTGCGTCACATTACATTTTACGGGAAAAGGGCATCTGCAAGTCTACTACGTGCCTCCCAAAACGCTCTCGCAGCCCTTGTCGAGCTCGGCCAGAAGCTCCTTATTGTCGGCTGCGATCCCAAAGTCGACTCTACGCGGCCAATCCTGAAATTCCTGAAATTGAAGGTGCAGGATACGGTTCTGCATCTCGCAGCGAAGGAAGGTTCGGTGGAAGACTTCGAACTCGAGAACGTGCCGCCGGCAATGGCCGCTTGAGCTTCAATTAGCCTCAGGAGGAAACGATGAGCGAGCTTCTTGGCCTTTATGTTGATCACCAGATGACCTCGCCTTTTGCAATGGCGCAGCATTCTGCGAAGATCAAACCAATTGCGAACGATCTTGCGAGAAGCGGAGTTCTTCTGGTCACAACCTGCTTGCGAGTTGAGGTCTATGGCGAGGAGCCAGCACTCAGAAGCATCGATAGCACTGTATTTCCTGGTTTTTCATGCGAATCCATTGAAGGTACGGACGCTATTGCTCAGCGACTCGCCGAGATTGCGTCCGGTGCTCATTCCCAAATCCTCGGCGAGAATTACATCAGCGATCAGCTCGCGAAGGCTATCGAACTTCTTGATTCAAACCTTCCGATTTTCCAGATCGCACGGCTGGCAATTGATATAGGTCGTGCCTCGCGCGAGCGACAGCGGTTCACTGCACCTTTCAACTACGATCAGATCGTCCGAGACATCATAGCTGATCGATTTCAAAATGCAGAGCTACCCGACCGCCTTTACATGATCGGGGCGGGTATGCTGGGTCGCGAGCTGATTAGGAGTGGCGTGGGAGAGCGATTTCGTTCCACGGTAATCGTAACGCGGAACCCGAAAAATCTTCGCAGACGTCTCCGCTCCTGGACTGAAATAGACGTCGCGCTTATGCGCCCGGCAGAGATTGGGCACGCACGCGAACCACGGTCGATTGTTGTGATCGCAACCGCCGATGTCAATGATGAATACCAAGCTATTCTTCAGAACGCACTTCTGCGTTTGGAGCCACGCACAATAGTGGATCTGTCATCAATCCCAGTTATGTCGAAGTCAACGGTCGGGATACTCAACTATGTGACCATGTACGACGAAGAGTTTCTGCGGTTCATAGCTCAAAACAATAAGCGGCTGGCTCCGAAACGACCACTCTTGTGTTCCGATATTGAAGCAACACTCCGGACAGCAAAAATAAATCGTTCCGAAAAGGCAATATAACCCCACAACGGCACATATCGAGTCAGCGATTGGAGAATAATGATGCTCATGCTACTGAAAGACCAGGCGAACGCGGGGCCGGCACACGTTCGCTGGGTGCGGAGCCGTAATATTCCGGAGCTTTGGGCAAGAAGGCGACCTCCAGAGCTTGGCCTCGCTGACGCGCGCCAAACATGGTCCCGATGTCGTGTTGCCTCACCTAATACCAACGGCTTTGACGGCTGACCCTCGGGGGATTCCGGTCTGCTCGGTTTCATGATTGTGTGGCGTGAGAGGAGATTAGCGCCATGGGATCTGCGATCGAGATGCGGATGGACTATTCGGCAGCCGAACTGCGACGGCAGGCCAAGAGTTCGACGGATAGCAAGCATAGCCGTCGGCTGTTGTCGCTGGCCTGCAAACCCGTGTCTTGGCCCGGACAGGCGCAGCGCCAGCACTTTCATGCTGCTTCGAAGCGGGGCGTGACGGCTTCTGGCTCCATCGGTTCCTGACCACGCACGGCATCGCCAATCATGTGATCGAGCCAGCCAGCATTCTCATCAATCGGCGTGCCCGTCGGGCCAAGACCGACCGGCTCGATGAGGAAGGCATGCTGCGCGTGCTTGCCGCCTACCTTCAAGGGGACCGTCAGGCCTGCAGCATGGTGCGGGTGCCCACACCAGATGAGGAGGACGCCAAACGCATTCACCGCGAGCGCGAGCACCTGGTGCAGGAGAGGCTGCGCATCGAGAACCGCATCCAAGCATTGCTGTTCACGCAGGGTATATACAAGAGGCCTTCTCTGCGCTCATGGGATCGTGATCTTGCAGCAGTCCGGACCGGCGACGGCCGGGAATTGGCGCACCATCTTCGGGCCGAGCTGGACCGTCTGCGTCGCCGGCTCGTAATGACCTTGGAGTTGATCCGGGAGGTCGAAGCTGAACCAGACGAGGCGGCCAACGCCAATCCGAAAGACCAGGCCTGCGGAAAGATTGCAAGCCTTATCCGCGGCGTCGGCGCGAACTTCGCGGCCGTTCTCACGCGCGAGGTATTCTACCGTTCGTTCGACAACCGGCGGCAACTCGCCAGCTACGTCGGCATCACGCCGATGCCTTACCAAA
>NZ_RZRY01000804.1:0-2576 GCF_003998035.1 Mesorhizobium sp. M2A.F.Ca.ET.039.01.1.1
ATGGACAGGGATCGGCGGATCAGTCGGGCCGGGAACCCACGCGCGAGAACGACGATGATCCAGCTTGCCTGGCTCTGGCTTCGCTACCAGCCTGGCAGCGACCTGGCCAAGTGGTTTCGTGATCGCGTCGGGACGCTGACGGGACCTACGCGGCGGATCGCGATCGTGGCGATGGCTCGCAAATTGCTGATTGCGCTCTGGCGCTATGCCGAAGACGGGGTGGTGCCGGCAGGCGCCGATATCCGTGCGGAGGCCGCAACCGCAGCATAGACAAACAGGAATTGCCGCTGACCATACTCTGGTCGGCTGCGACACGGGGAGTGCGACCGTCTTCTTCTTTGGCAGTTCATAGCTGCCGCGTTTCAGGTGGGTCGCGTCTCGCCTGGGCTACGCCTCGTGCAAGAGGCATTCTGGTCCGCGCCATTGTTGTGGCCCGACCGTATGTAAGGTGACACAGTTGTAGCTGCGAGACACAGACGCCCCGGACCCTATCGTGCCAAGCAGGATCATCCGAAAAGCGGAGAAGCAAATGCAATAATCGCGTTGACAGTCGAACCCTCATGTAAGGACGAAGCCCGTATCGGCCAGAAGAACGGCATCGTGCGGCAATGGGCAAGGCGGGGCACGCGGCCCCGTCAGCCGGCCGACCAGCGCTACAAAAGCGCCTATCTGTTCGGCGCCATCTGCCCGGCACGTGGCATAGGAGCAGGGCTGGCGCTACCCTTCGCAGACACCGAGGCCATGCAACTTCATCTCGACGAGATCAGCCGCCATGTCGCCAGGCGCGCCCACGCCGTGTTACTGCTCGATCGCGCCGGCTGGCACACCACCGCAAAGCTCGACGTTCCCAAGAACATCACGCTGATCTTCCTTCCGTCCCGCTCGCCGGAACTGAACCCGGTCGAGAACATCTGGCAGTATCTGCGCGCCAACTGGCTCTCAAACCGCGTCTTCGAAGGCTACGACGACATCATCGACGCAGCGTGCGAGGCCTGGCGAAAACTCCTCACCCAACTTGAGACAATAAACTCCATCGGAATGCGGGAATGGGCATATGTCGGTCAATCAAAATGACCGTTGGTATAATTTTGTTACCGAGTGCCTCATCAGGAATGTTACCCGCAGCCAGACGTGCGGGGTTTGGCGCGACGTATGGTGTAAGGCCGCTGACCTCGCCTATAAGCCGCCGCACGGCTTGTCGGCGCCACTCTCTTATCGCTTTTGCAACGTGTGAAGCTGTTGCAAGCATATCGTCCGGGGTAACGGGCCTGGAACTCGATGAGAAGTTCAAGCGCTGTCTGATCGGGACGCCAGTGCGCAGCAAGGATAATTCGAAAAGCGCTCTTTGCCTGAAGATATGAAAGGCGCATATCCATGTGACGAATTTTTTCTGCCTGTTCCCACTCAGCTGGACTCAGCACTTCGCGCATGGGCAACGTCGGGATCGTCAGCTGTGCATGCCGGAAAACCCAAACATCGATTGTTCCCGTCTGCCTATTCGAGTGCATGCATCACAACGTGCTCCACCACACGCCCTTGCCTGATCAGCACGACGGTCAAGTCGTTGACGCTTTGGCCGCCCACATCCTTCAGCTGCCTTAGTACTACAGTTGCGGATATTCGCGTCGTTTGTAATGACAGATGGTGGCCGCGGCCTGATGTCGTCGTCGCCATAGCGACCAGGCGATAATGAAGGGCTTTTGTGTCGGCGAGAAGATGAGGATCCGGGCGAGGAGATAGCGGATCTCGGGGACGCTCGGGACGAGTGCAGTCATTCGAATCAGGCGGCGATTGGCTCCTTTGGACTCGTTTCGTTCGGTTTGCCCCATGCGCTGCGCCGAAGATCAGCCGATAGCTTGGAGAGGAACGCCAGGGCGGCCATGCACAGGCTCATGTGGCGATGCCATCCGTGCCAGGACCGAGCCTCGCAATGATCAAGTCCGAGATCATCCTTGGCGCGCTCAAAGCACTCCTCGACCGCCCAGCGTAGGCCGGCCACTGCCGCCAGTTCGGCCAAGGAGGAACCGGGCGGGGCGAAGACCAAGTAGTACGATTTTTCTGCGGATGTCGATCGCTTGCGGCGGACCAGAAGCCAATGCTCGAAGCCGTCTTTTGACGTCCAAGGGCGGCGGATGCGTGCCCAGTCGTAGAGCCGAGGCCCTTTGGCGCCTTCACCTGCCGCATGACAGACCCACTCCTCGGGCGCGAGCTCGCTGGCCAGTTCCTCGGGCGAGGCTCCCTCAAACCGACGATCCCCTCCACGGCGCATGAAGTGAGCGCCTCGAACCGCCAGGACATAGGGCTGCTCGCGAGCTTCCAGCATCCGGCGAAGGCTACTGTCGGCCCCGTAGACAGCGTCGCCAAGAACGTAAGCGCATGGGACGCCGGCATCGAGCGCCGCCTCGACCATGGCGCGCGCCATCTTTGGCTTGGTCGCAAATTCGACCGTCTCCGGGATCGACGCCTTGGCACATCGCGCCCGATCCTTTGTCCAGCTCTCCGGCAGGTAAAGGCGACGATCGACCAGCGCTTGACCGTAGCGACTCGCGTAAGCCAAGAACACGCCGATCTGGCTG
>NZ_RZRY01000805.1:0-2571 GCF_003998035.1 Mesorhizobium sp. M2A.F.Ca.ET.039.01.1.1
CCGGTGAGCGGACGCGCGTCGAGAATCCGGCGCAGCTCGGTCTCGACGGCAGCGGCGCGCAGGAAAAGCGCGGTTTCGAAGGCGATCTGGTCGTCTTTGCTCATGGCCGGGAGCGGTAGCCGACACTCAGACATTGCGCAAGCAGGCGCGCGCCTTTATGCCGGAGGGGGCGAGGCACGGGTGGGACGGCTTGACGGAACCGATCGTCGAACATGGAAGCGAAGGGCTGGACATGGCGCGCTCGCGGCGCCTGAGCCGCGCCAGTCTGAGGCGCATCGGCCGGCGCTGCCTGGTCGTCGCGCTCGTGCTGGCGGCCATTCCGGTCGTGCTCACCTTCCTCTACCTGCCGTCCTTCGTGCATCCGATATCGACCCTGATGCTGAAGGACCTCGCGACCTTCTCCGGCTACGACCGGCGCTGGGTGTCGATCGATGACGTGGCGCCCGTGCTGGCGCATTCGGTGATCATGTCGGAAGACGGGCAGTTCTGCTTCCATCGCGGCGTCGATCTCGGCGAATTGCGCGGCGTGGTCGATGACGCTCTGGCCGGCGAGGCGACGCGCGGCGCCTCCACCATCACCATGCAGACGGTGAAGAACCTTTTCTTGTGGTCGCGGCCGCTTGGCAGCGTGCGCAAGGTCGTCGAGTTGCCTTTAGCCGTCTATTTCGATGCGGTGATGTCGAAGCGGCGGATCATGGAGATCTATCTCAACATCGCCGAATGGGGCCCGGGCATCTACGGCATCGAGGCCGCCGCGCGGCATCATTTCGGCGTCTCGGCCAAGCAGTTGTCGCGCAGGCAGGCCGCTCTGCTCGCCGTCAGCCTGCCCAACCCGATCGCGCGCAATCCGGCGAAGCCCGGGCCGGGACTGAGGCGGCTGGCCTCGCTGATCGAGCGGCGCGCCAGCCGGTCCGGCGCCTATGTCGGATGCCTGGATTAGGGCGTGATCCCGAAAAGTGGGAACCGGTTTCGGAAAAGATCACGCTCCAACGAAGACTTGGACCAGGACGGCGTTTCGACGAAACGGCATCCTGATCCAAGCGAAGCGGCGCCGGCTCAAAAAAATTCGCGGCCAGCGCTGGCCAAAACGGCGCAAGGCGTGTATAGGCACCCGACTTTCTCAGATTATGGCCTCGATGCGGCCCTTTCGCGAGGGTTGCCGGGGCATTTTGACCATGTAGTGGAGCATATCCATGGCCGTTCCAAAAAGAAAAACCTCTCCGTCGAAGCGCGGCATGCGCCGCTCGGCCGACGCCCTCAAGGCCCCGACCTATGTCGAGGACAAGAATTCCGGCGAAATGCGTCGCCCGCATCACATCGACCTGAAGACCGGCATGTATCGCGGCCGCCAGGTTCTGGAGCCGAAGGAAAGCTGAGAGGCTTCCAAGGTTTGCGACTTTCAAAAGACCGGCCCCTGGCCGGTCTTTTTGTTTTGGCGCCCTGGCGGTCCGCCGACTGGTGCCGAAGTCGGCATGAGGTGGCTCCTCCAGAGATCGCGCCTGGAGGGGACGTAATGTCAGCCGGCAACCGGCTGACATCGTTATTTCATTAGGTCTTACAGCGTGTTCGTCGCCGCGGCGAAAAACCTTGACGGCGCGCTTGCCGCGGATTTTACAAAAGGGGGTGCCCTGATTGGAGTCGCCCAGATGTTCGGTGCCATCCCGCTGCTGATCGTGCCTTTCGTCCTCTACAATCTCGGCCTGCTCGGATTGTTCGGCGGCGGCGACGACCCCTGGATGACCGAGATGTTCTCCTTCCGCATGATGTCGGGCGGCGTCTTCTCCATGACGCTCGGCGACCTGATGGTGCTGATCGGGCTGATCTTTCTGTTCGTCGAGATCTCGAAATCGGTGCGCACGACCAATGCCTCGATCCTGGATCACCTTCTGTCGACGCTGGTCTTCATCGCCTTTCTCGTCGAGTTCCTGCTGGTGAAGGGCGCGGCGCACTCCGTCTTCTTCACGCTGATGATCATCGCGCTGTTCGACGTGCTGGCCGGCTTCTCCGTGTCGATGCGATCGGCAAGCCGCGACATCAATCTGAACTAGCCCCGGCACGGAAGTTCAGACGGGCTGCTCCCGTTGCTGGATGGCATGCGTTGACGATTGGCGGAGACCTCCGGCTCGCGCGCACCACGGCAGCGTGACAGATTCCGGCTGCCAACGCAGCCTCAACCTGTCAAGATCGCCTGACCGCTGAACCAGATCTTCACCTGCCCTCGTATCTCACCGCATGAACCTCATCGGCGCCGCGCTCCTCTTCCTCATCGCACTCCTCTTTGCCCTGGCCGGCATCACCCGCGCCGGCGTCTGGCTGATCGAGCGACGCAGTCCGCCAGCCGGCGAGTTCGCCGAGGTCAACGGCGCGCGCATCCATTATGCCCATATCCCGGCACCTGCCGGCGCCGACCTGACGCCGCTCGTCTTCATCCATGGCGCCAGCGCCAACCTCAAGGACCAGATGCTGCCGCTGAAGCCGCTGCTCGAGGGCCGCGCCGAGATGCTGTTCCTCGACCGCCCGGGCCTCGGCTGGTCGCGGCGCGGCAACAACGAACCTCTGGCCGCGCAGGCC
>NZ_RZRY01000806.1:0-2570 GCF_003998035.1 Mesorhizobium sp. M2A.F.Ca.ET.039.01.1.1
CACAGATACAGGCGCACAGCGGCGGACATTGCCACGCCAGCTGCGGCCGTCGGCTGCCGGCAGGAAACAAGATAATGCCCAACAAGATGCTGATAGACGCCTCCCACCCGGAGGAAACACGCGTTGTCGTCGTTCGCGGTAACCGCATCGAAGAATTCGACTTTGAATCCCAGGACAAGAAGCAGCTCAAAGGAAACATCTACCTCGCCCGCGTAACCCGCGTCGAACCTTCCCTCCAGGCAGCCTTTGTCGAGTATGGCGGCAACCGTCACGGTTTTCTCGCCTTCAGTGAAATCCATCCCGACTATTATCAGATCCCGGTCGCCGACCGTCAGGCTCTGCTGCGCGCCGAAGCGCAGGAGGCCGAGGACGAAGACGACGAGGAAGCGGAGAACGGCGAAGAGCAGCAGGCGCGCGATCGCGGCGGCCGGCGCAACCGCAGGCGCGGCGGCAAGAACCGTGACCGCGGCGAGCACAGACACGCTTCCTCGGAAAACGAGGAAAGCCCGGCTGAGCCCGCAGCCCTCGAAGAGCCCGCGGCAGAGGCTGCCGGGAGCGAGGAAGCCGGCGGCGTGACCGCCGATGCCTCGCCAGAAGACGCATCGGACGTATCGGATGCATCCATCGTCGCCGAAGCCGTCGAAGTCGAAACCGACCAGGAAACGGCTGAAGAGTCCGCCGCCGAGACCGGCGGCGGCGAAGCAGCGGACAACGAGGACGGCAAGCCGTCCGAAGGTGGCCCCACCTCGATTGCAGCGAGCGTCGAAGCCGACGTGATTTCCGAGGCGGTGCCACAGGCGGATCAGCCCGAGCAGAGCGGCGAAGCCGCCAGCGACAATGATCGCGGCATGCTGGAGGACGTCTCGGCCTCGCATTCGGACGAGCACGAGGTCGAATCGGTCGGCGCCGAGGACGCGCTCGAGGAAATCCGCAGCCGCCGCAAGCCGGTCCGCCGCCAGTACAAGATTCAGGAAGTCATCAAGCGCCGCCAGATCCTTCTGGTGCAGGTGGTCAAGGAAGAGCGCGGCAACAAGGGCGCCGCGCTCACCACCTATCTTTCGCTTGCCGGCCGCTATTCGGTGCTGATGCCGAACACAGCGCGCGGCGGCGGCATCTCGCGCAAGATCACCAACGCCCAGGACCGCAAGCGGCTGAAGGAGGTCGTGACCGACCTCGACGTGCCGCAGGGCATGGGTGTCATCCTGCGCACCGCCGGCGAAAGCCGCACCAAGGCCGAGATCAAGCGCGACTACGAGTATCTGATGCGGCTGTGGGAGAACGTCCGCAGCCTCACCCTGCAATCCACGGCCCCTGCCCTGGTCTACGAGGAAGGCAGCCTGATCAAGCGCTCGGTGCGCGACCTCTACAACAAGGATATCGACGAGATCCTGGTTTCCGGCGAGGACGGTTATCGCGAGGCCAAGGACTTCATGCGCATGCTGATGCCGAGCCACGCCAAGGTGGTTCAGCCCTATCGCGACACGACGCCGATCTTCGTGCGCAACGGCATCGAGGCGCAGCTCGACCGCATGCTGCAGCCACAGGTGACGCTGAAAAGCGGCGGCTACATCATCATCAACCAGACCGAGGCGCTGGTCTCGATCGACGTCAACTCCGGCCGCTCCACCAAGGAGCATTCGATCGAGGAGACCGCGCTCCACACCAATCTAGAGGCGGCCGAGGAAGTCGCGCGGCAGCTCAGACTGCGCGACCTTGCCGGCCTCATCGTCATCGACTTCATCGACATGGAGGAGAACCGCAACAACCGCGCTGTCGAGAAGCGGCTGAAGGATCACCTCAAGAACGACCGCGCCCGCATCCAGGTCGGCCGCATCTCGCATTTCGGCCTGATGGAAATGTCGCGTCAGCGCATCCGCGCCAGCGTGCTGGAATCGACCATGAAGCCCTGCCCGCATTGCGGCGGCACCGGCCATGTGCGTTCCGATTCCTCCGTGGCGCTGATGGTGGTGCGGGCGATCGAGGAATTCCTGCTCAAGGATTCGCGCAGCCACATCATCGTGCGCACGCCGGCCGCGACGGCGCTTTACGTGCTGAACCACAAGCGCGCCAACCTTGTGGAGCTCGAAGCCCGTTTCGGCCTGACGATCACGATCGAGGCTGACGAGACTCTCGGCACCCAGCATTACGCGATCTTCCGCGGCGCCATAGCCGAGAAGCCGGAAGGTTTTGTCGAGGTGCGCAGCCTGCCGGCCTATGTCGAGCCGGACGAGCCCGAGGACGAGATCATCATCGAGGAGGAAGAAGAGGCCGCGGTGCAGGCCGAACAGCCGCGCCAGCCGCAGCAGCAGGGCCAGCACCAGCAGCGGTCCGAGGACGGCGAAGGCCGCGACCGCAAGCGTCGCAAGCGCCGGCGGCGGCGTGGCGGCAGGGACCGCGACCGCGAGCACAATGGGGATGTCGCGGCGGCGCCGGCGGAAGCTGGCGAAACCAGCGACGATGCCGCGGATGCGCCGGAAGAAGCAGCCCAGGAGGCGACCGATGGCGGCGAAGCCGAGGCAACCGCTACCGATGATGCTTCCGGCAAGAAGCGCCGGGGCGGCAAGCGCGGC
>NZ_RZRY01000807.1:0-2570 GCF_003998035.1 Mesorhizobium sp. M2A.F.Ca.ET.039.01.1.1
GGTTCCAGCAGGACGACGACTGTGGGACCCTCGAAGTAGGCTGAAAAGCGATCCTTCCTGACTTGGATGAACGTCAGCTTGACCTCGTTGACAACTGCGCCCCAGGCCTTGTGCGCGACAAAGCTCCTGTCAAGCATGCGCCGAAGCATTGCGTCGGCCTCCGGCGAGCAGATTCTTATCCGTCCGAGCGGTGTCCGGCGCACACAGGTCCCGGTCTCGACAATCCGCGACCCGCATTCGGAAACTGATTTGACCGCTGCACCTTCGCCTACGATCAGCAGCCCGGCATCGATCGCATCGAAGATGGAACTACCAATTTCAGCGATCTGACTTCTTTTTGTTCCAATCCGATAATTACGAAATGCGCGGTGCAGGTGGGGAGCGATGGCCGTAAGTTGGTCGGCCACAGGCTTGTTGCGCTCCGGATCACCTCTGCTGGTCAATATGGACAGCAGGAAAGACCGCCCCTCTTCGCGAACGATGGTCAGACCCACGGCGGATTCTTCGCCGATCGGCCGGAAAAAGTCGTTGTAGAACTCGGTCTTCCTGAAATCGACGGCAGGCAGCATCTGCTCGGCCACCACGCCCAGGCCAATCTTCCGTACCGAGGCTTTGGGCATCCATGGATTGATGCGGCAGTAATAATCCGCATAATTTCTTACAGTTGTGTCATCCAGGCCGTGATTCAGCTCCCACGTGCCATGTCCCGTCGTTGCGTCGTGGTAGAAGAGCAAGGAGCGGCCGTCGGGAATAGACTTTGAGAGTTCGGATAGAAAGTCCGACCAGCTCGCCTCCTTGAGAACCGCTGCATATATGAGATCGATCAGGTAGTCGGCGTGGAACTCAGCCCGTATCATGGTGGCCACCATGTGCAGGCGTTGCCCCGAAAGGACGTGCTCCCATTCACACCATATCCCCCTCGCCGCCCAGCGAGTTCGAAGTAGAGTTTGTCAGACTAGAAGCGAATTGTGAAGACTAGACAAACCGAACTTAGGATCCGACGGTGCTTCTACGCCGCTCCAATTGGTCCCGGGCAACAGGATAAGCGGCAGCCGTCTCTGCCTGGCAGCGCAAAGGGGAACTTGGAAAGCTGACGTTCATAAACCCCAGTTGCCCCACGCGGGCCGAAATCGGCCCGGAGGCCGGGATTCCAACCAGGGGTCGGAACAAGATGGGGTGGTTGCCGCCCTCCCTGACTGCAAGCGTCGTATCCGCCTATATTGCGAACAACCCGCTGCCCGCGGCCGAACTCCCGGAATTCATCGGCAAGATATATGCCTCGATCAAACTCATCTCGATCGGATCGATCGATGTCCAGCCCGACGAGATCAAGGGCGCCGCCCGGGCGAAAAAATCCGTCACGCCCGAATTCATCATCTGCCTCGAGGACGGCAAGCGCTTCAAATCGCTGAAGCGGCACATCAAGGCTCAGTACGGCCTTACGCCGGATCAGTATCGAGCGAAATGGAACCTGTCGTCCAACTACCCGATGGTGGCGCCGAACTATTCGGCAACCCGCTCGAAACTGGCCAAATCCATGGGTCTCGGCCGAAAGATAAAATAGGCTCCGGTACGACTGCGACGCTAGGGGCGTTGCTGGCGGGCGACGGGAACACCTATAGCTGTTCGCAAAGACATTCACACGGCAGGCGTCCCGGTGCTCTGCGCTTCATGCGAGGCCCGGCATCGCGCATGCGGCGCGCTCAACTCTGAGCAGCTTGCCGCCCTTGCCAGGTCGACGAAACGGCACAAGGCGGAGGCCGGCAAGGAACTGATGGCGTCGAGCGCTTCTCGAATGTGCTTTCGGGCGTCGTGAAGCTGATCAAGACGCTTTCCGACGGCCCCTAGCAGATTGTCGGCTTGCAGTTCGCGCCCGACTTCCTGGGCAGGCCGTTCCAGGCCGAGAGCACGCTGACCGCCGAGGCACATTCAGCGCGTGCTCGCAAGCGATGAGATGCGTTGGCAAGGGCCGGAAGGCGCGAAGTTCGCCGCTCACCAAGGTCGCACAGCAAGCCCTCCGGTTCTGGCTCAAGGAGCCCAGGAAGCGAGGCGCAACGGCTCTTTTTCCGAACATGCACGGCGGCAGGCTTAGCGCCGACAGCGTGCAGGCGCTGCTGAGCCCCAGCGCTCACCCACACCCAGCCTCTTTGTTCTGGTCATAGGTAAAGTCCTCCAACCCTTCACACCGGAGGCACCCCTTCATCAGCATCTCGTCCTACTAGCATAGTGCCCAAAGGCACCTTGTGGGGTGCGGAATGCAAGACTAGCCGATCGCCGAAAGAATGCGAGACAGGGCGTTATTTGCCGCCCGCACTTCATGGGTTAACTCGCTCTCCGGTTTCGCTGAACCGGAATAAAACACGATATCCTCATAAGGACTGGAGCCGCGTGTCAGGACGCGCAGCGTGATCGACGTGATTTCCTCGGTCTGCGACTTCGACCCCGTTACCGCCCCTGCCACGGCCCCGAGAGGGCCAAGAAGAGCACCGCCAACGACAGCGCGGCCAAGCTGAGAACCGCGATTGGATTTTATCGACGTCCTGCCCTCCTTCATAACCGAAGCGGAAATG
>NZ_RZRY01000808.1:0-2568 GCF_003998035.1 Mesorhizobium sp. M2A.F.Ca.ET.039.01.1.1
GCCCCGCGGCGACGATGGCGACTTTTGTACCCACGCCGGCATAACGCCTGGCGACGGTCGGACCGCCATCGAGCTCGTTATAGTCGATGTTGCTCATCAATCGTCCCCTGGCGGCGGGGAAGAGAAGGGGCCGGGCCCGCGCACTAGCTTCCTCGGTCCGTAGACGGCGGAGACAGGATCAGCCTTCGACGGTCGCGCTCGATTGTAGAGGCAGAGCGTTTTCCCGTCGGCCCTCAGCGTGAATTGCCGGCCGGTCTTGTCGACGATCGTGTATTTTCCCTGGGTCCGCTGATTGACCAGCGATTCATGGCCACTTTCATCAACGACGAAGATGGCCGGGATGTCGCCGGGGAACTCCAGGAACATCTTGGTGCCGTCGTCGAAAGCAAGGCGCGGCTTTAGGCTGTCATCCCCGACATAGACGTAATCGTAGTTGAGATCGGCATAGTTGAGGTTCTTGAGGTCAGGATCGGCAGCACTTTGCTGGGCCTCTGAAAGCAGGCGCGCGTTTTGATCCTCGTCCGCATATCTGAACCGGATCTGGAACGATGCACGGTCGCGGTCGCTGTCGGTGGCTTTGAGCAGCAACGAATAGACGCGCCGGTCGGTGATGACGTTGACGTTCGTCCAGGCGTCGCGTTCGAGCGGCTTGATGAAGAGAAACCGCGAGCCGGGTTTGGGCACGATCGACCAGCCTTTCGTGTCGCCGGCCGAAACGGTCTCGATCACCTCGGACGGGCTGAGCTCAATCATCGTGGAGACGCCGAGCGCGGCGTTGACCGTCGTCACATTGTCGTTGTCGAAGGGCACGTAGCGGATACGATAGTCGCGAGTGGCAGCTGAGCTGGCCGAGCCAAGCAAAATCAGCAGCGACAGGGCGGCGCCAATGTGGGTCTTCATTGCGCGTTCCCTGCCGTCGGCGCGGACTCCTGATCGCGACGGTATTCGATCACCTGGAAGCCAAGCGGATTGTCGAAACGCCATTCGTTCTTGATCGGCGTCGTCGTGTAACGGAATTTCACCACGGCCACCCAATTGTCGGTCGTGGAGGAATTCTCGCGACGCGTCGTGGTCGAAAACCGCACCGACGCGGTCGTGTTGTTGAGCAGGGAAACCGACTTGACGTCGACGGAAATGGTGACGTTGCGCCCGTAGACCTTGTCGAGCGACTGCGCGTTGGAGGGCGTGTAAGCCCAAGTCAAATCCCTGGACGCCGTTCCCGTCGAATAAAGCTGCGCCAGATCGTAGTTCTGCTTGATCTCGCGCGCGTCATAGGTTTCGCGGGCGCGGATATAGCGAACGAGATTGGCGGCCGTGACCGCCTCATTCTGCGACAGATCCCCCGGTTTGAGGGCGCGCGCGATTTCGAGATATCCGGTCGTCTTATCGACTTCGATCACATAGGGCTCGAATTGCTTGAGCGGCAGGATGAGCACGAGCGTCAGTAATGACAGGCCTGCAATCACGCCTGCGACGCCGCTGACAAGCCACGCCAGCGTGCGCGAACGTCTCAGAGACCGATGCGTGTCGTTCTCCCATGTCGCGCCGGCCTGATAGTAGCGCTGGTCAACGAGTTTGCTGGTCTCGGCGGGGATGCTTGCCTGTATTTCTGTCACTTTACTTTAGCCTCATTGCCAAAACTCCCACTGCGGCCTCAAGCAGCACCTCTTAGGCGGATGCCTGCGCTTCTATGCCAGTGGCCTCGCGTTATCGCGCGCCGCTTGCTGAATGGATGATCGAGCCGCCTCGCTGCTGCGGGATGATCTCAGCCGCTGCCACCGGTTTGCAACGAACCGCGCGCCGGAATAGCGGGCAACATTGCCGGGCACATTGCCATAGGAGCGGTATGCGCCGACTGTGCTCAGATACCCGCCGCCGTTCAGGATCGACGCGATCGCCGGGATTTGCATCAGCACATAGATGCCGATGATCGTGACCAGGACGAGCGGCAGGACCATCGACATCTTGTTGTCGACGCTTGCGCCTCCCGAGGTGGCAGTATTCAAGGCCAGGTTGACCAGCGAAAAATAAAAGCCCAGGAAGCCGTAGATGAGGATTTGCTGGATAATCAGATAGGTGGTCAGCGAAATGAATCCCTCGCTCATCCGCGTTGACCACCGGTAAAGCCAAAGGACAATCCAGACCGGCGCCAGCGCCAAAGTGATGAACAGCATGATCTTGGCCGCGATGATCGCCGCGATCGCAAGCGCCGAAAAGATGATGGCGGCCAAAAGCACAATCGTGGAAAGCAGCGCGCCGAATATGTCGTAAAAGGTGCCGCTGTAGACCTGATTGGCAACATCCTGGGCACCGCGGTACAGGTTGTCGATCAGGGCTGGGATCGCATCTTGATCCGAGAGCTGGTTGCCGGTGGCGCGCGAGACGGCCCCGACGATGATCTTGCCGATTCCGCTCGGCACCGCCTGCACCAGTTTGTAGATCGTCTCGGAGAATGTGCCCCATCCATTCAGCAGCAGATAGATGACGACCGCGCGACCGAGGCGGTATGCCGACTCGATCGGAGAGATAGTCTCGCGGCCGCTGAGGATCGAGTAACCCCACCAGATA
>NZ_RZRY01000809.1:0-2567 GCF_003998035.1 Mesorhizobium sp. M2A.F.Ca.ET.039.01.1.1
CCCCTGGCGTCGTAATAGATATCGATATTGCCTTCCTGGGCCAGCATCAGCACGCCGCGTTCAGCCGGGCGCACGCCTTGCGGGCCATCCGCGCTCGGCGCGGCGAACGCGCCGGAAGACGCCAGCCCGGCCGCGAGTGCCGATAGGGAAAAGATCAAGCGCAGCATGGGGGTCAAGCTCTCCGGTCGACTCTGGCTTCTGACGGGCGAATCTTCGCCAGCAAACCAGTTACCCAAGTTAAGGTTCCAACATGAACCGGGCATGAAGATGGCGGATTTCAAGTGCCTTGAGGAACATCAGCCAGTTTGCGCGAGCCCCAATTGCTTGCGTGCCTGTGTGGTCAGCTTCAGCACGACCAGGCGGTGGCTTTCGCGCAGATAGTCCTTGAGCGCCGCATCATCCATGCTTTGGCTTGTCTGACGCTGGATCCATTTCATGCCGCGCGAAGCGAGATAGGGCGCCGGCCGGCAGCCCGGCTGATCCTTTAGCACGTCATAGGCCATCTCGGAACATTTGAAGGTGACGAAAAGCTCGCCGCCGTCGTTCCAGCCGCCGATGGCGAACACCTTGCCGCCGACCTTCCAGACATGGGCGCCGCCCCATTGGACGATATGCGTCGTGGCGGGCAATGAAGCGCAAAAGCCGTTGTAATCGTCGAGCTTCATCGAGTCCTTCCCGGTTATCCGAATCGGCAGCCGATTATGCGCAGTCACCGGGAATAACAAAGCGCGCCGCACCGGTGCGACGCGCTTCGCGTTCATTCAAGCTCGACCCGGATCAGGCGGCGGCTTCCGTCGCCACCACGGTCGGCTTCGAGCGGAAGTTCAGCCGATCGGAACCCGCCGTGACCTTGACGGTCGAACCGTCGAGGATCTCACCGAGCAGGATCTTCTCCGCCAGCGGATCCTGCAGTTCCTTCTGCATCACCCGCTTCAGCGGCCTGGCGCCATAGGCCGGGTCGTAGCCTTTCGAGGCCAGCCACTCGATCGCGTCGTGATCGAGCGACAGCGTGATCTTGCGGTCGACGAGCAGGTTCTCCAACCGCTTGAGCTGGATCTCGACGATGCGGTCCATGTCCTGCCGGCGCAGCCGGTGGAACAGGATCACCTCGTCGACGCGGTTGAGGAACTCGGGCCGGAACGAGGCTTTCACCACGCCCATCACCTCGTCGCGCACGGCATCGACATCCTGGTCGTCGCTGAGGCTGACCAGGTATTCGGCGCCGAGGTTCGACGTCATGATGATCAGCGTGTTGCGGAAGTCGACCGTGCGGCCCTGGCCGTCGGTCAGCCGGCCGTCATCGAGCACCTGCAGGAGCACGTTGAACACGTCCGGATGCGCCTTCTCGATCTCGTCGAACAGCACCACTTGGTAAGGCCGGCGCCGCACCGCTTCGGTCAGCGCGCCGCCTTCCTCATAGCCGACATAGCCGGGAGGCGCGCCGATCAGCCGGGCGACGGAATGCTTCTCCATGAACTCCGACATGTCGATGCGCACCAGCGCCGTCTCGTCGTCGAACAGGAAGCTGGCCAGCGCCTTGGTGAGCTCGGTCTTGCCGACGCCGGTGGGCCCGAGGAACATGAACGAGCCGATCGGCCGGTTTGGATCCTGCAGGCCGGCGCGGGCGCGCCGAACAGCCTTGGACACCGCCTGCACGGCCTCGCCCTGGCCGACGACCCGCTTGCCGATCTCGTCTTCCATGCGCAGCAGCTTCTCGCGCTGCCCTTCGAGCATCTTGTCGACCGGAATGCCGGTCCAGCGCGACACGACATGCGCGACGTGGTCAGGGGTGACCACCTCTTCCACCATGCCGGTCTTGCCGTCCTGGGCCTCGGCTTCCTTGAGCTTCTTCTCCAGTTCCGGGATCTTGCCATAGGCAAGCTCGCCGGCGCGCTGGAACTCGCCCTTGCGCTGCGCGATCGCCAGTTCGTTGCGCATCTCGTCGAGCTGCTTCTTCAGGTCGGCAGCGAGGCCGAGCTTCTGCTTTTCGGCCTGCCACTTCGTGGTCAGCGCGGTCGATTCCTCCTCGAGGCCGGCGAGTTCCTTCTCCAGCCGGGCAAGCCGGTCCTTCGAAGCCTCGTCCTTCTCGACCTTCAGCGCCTCGCGCTCGATCTTCAGTTGCATGATGCGGCGGTCGACCTCGTCCAGCGCCTCGGGCTTGGAATCGACCTGCATGCGCAGCCGCGACGCCGCCTCGTCTACCAGGTCGATCGCCTTGTCCGGCAGGAAGCGGTCGGCGATATAGCGGTTGGAAAGCGTCGCTGCCGACACCAGTGCGGAATCGGAAATGCGCACCTTGTGGTGCTGCTCGTATTTCTCCTTCAGGCCGCGCAGGATCGAGACCGTGTCCTCCACCGTCGGCTCGTCGACGAAGACGGGCTGGAACCGGCGGGCAAGGGCGGCGTCCTTCTCGACATGCTTGCGGTACTCGTCGAGCGGGGTCGCGCCGACGCAGTGCAGTTCGCCGCGCGCCAGCGCGGGCTTCAACAGGTTGGACGCGTCCATAGCACCGTCGGCCTTGCCGGCGCCGACCAGCGTGTGCATCTCGTCGATGAACAGGATGATGT
>NZ_RZRY01000080.1:0-15160 GCF_003998035.1 Mesorhizobium sp. M2A.F.Ca.ET.039.01.1.1
GACGCGAGGGGGCCTGGACGGCAGCTTTTTTCGTTTTGGACCGGAGATGACGATGACCAGACGGATCGGCCCCTCGCTCAAGGATTTCCCCCGCCGCGATGTCCTGGCGAGCAGCGCGCTGACGGCGGTGCTGTTCATTGCCGCGCTGTTCTTGTTTCCCGCCAGCCACGAAGCCGAGGGCAACGGTTCGCATGTGACCGCGCAAGCCCCGGCGCGCTGACCGATGCCGCACGCCTGATCAACACCACACGCGGCGCCCGCCGCCGCAAACCGGAGCCAACCATGACCGCAAACCTCCCAGCCGCGCAAAGCCAGGACAGTGCTCCCCGGCAGGCGCTCGTCATGTCCACCATCGCCTTCACCGTCTGCTTTGCGGTGTGGACGATCTTTTCCATCATCGGCGTGCGCATCAAGCAGGAGCTTGGGCTGAACGAGACCGAGTTCGGCCTGCTGGTCGGCACGCCGATCCTGACCGGATCGCTGGTGCGCATGGTGCTCGGCGTCTGGACCGACCGCTATGGCGGCCGCCTGGTCTACACGCTCACCATGCTCGCGGCGGCGGTCGCGACCTTCCTGCTCGCTTTCGCCCACACCTATCAGCAGATGCTGCTTGCCGCCCTCGGCGTCGGTCTCGCTGGCGGCTCCTTCGCCGTCGGCGTCGCCTATGTGTCGCGCTTCTTCCCCGCCGGCAGACAAGGTACGGCGCTCGGCATTTTCGGCGTCGGCAATGTCGGTGCGGCGGTCACCAAGTTCCTGGCGCCGCTCGTGCTGCTTGCCTGGGACTGGCAGTCGGTGGCGCTGATCTGGGCCGCGGCGCTAGTCGTCATGGCGATCGTCTTCTGGTTCACCACCAACGACGATCCTGTCATCCGCGAACGCCGTGCCGGCAAGGCGGCGCCGACGAGGAGCTTCTGGCAGGAATTCGCGCCGCTGAAGAACCTGCAGGTCTGGCGCTTCGCCTTCTACTATTTCTTCGCCTTCGGCGCGTTCGTGGCGCTGTCGCTCTGGCTGCCGCGCTACCTGATCGGCGCCTACGGCTTCGGCATCGCCACCGCCGGCATGATCGGCGCCGCCTATTCGATCCCCGCAAGCATCTTCCGCGCCTATGGCGGCGTGCTGTCCGACCGCATCGGTGCACGCGCCGTGCTCTATTGGACCTTCAGCGTTTCTGCCGTCGCGACCCTCGTTCTGTCTCTCCCCTCGGCAGATTACGTGGTGCGCGGCATCAGCGGGCCGATCCCGTTCCACTTCGAGATCGGCCCGCTCGCCTTCATCGCCATCGCCTCCGTGCTCGGATTCTTCATGAGCCTCGGCAAGGCCGCCGTCTACAAGCACATCCCCGTCTACTATCCGCAGAGCGTCGGCGCGGTCGGCGGCGTGGTCGGCATGATCGGCGGCCTCGGCGGCTTCATCCTGCCGATCGCCTTCGGCGCGCTGAACGACCTCACCGGCGTCTGGTCGAGCTGCTTCATGCTGCTCTTCGTGATCGTCTTGTCCTGCCTGGTCTGGATGCACTTCAGCATCCGCCGGATGGAGCGCCGGGCGGCCGTCAAGACATCGTCCCTTTCCTACGCCGCCGAATAACCGGAGAGCGACATGAGCGAAAAACTTGTCATCATCGGCAACGGCATGGCGCCCGGCAGGATGCTGGAGCACCTGCTGGAAGCGGCGCCCGACCGCTACGTTGTCACCATCTTCAACGCCGAGCCGCGCGTGAACTACGACCGCATCATGCTGTCGCCGGTCCTGTCGGGCGAGAAGGCGTTCGAGGAAATCGTCATCCATGGCGACGGCTGGTACATCAAGCACGGCATCACCCTCTACAAGGGCCACCGCATCGTCGCCATCGACCGGGAGGCCAAGACCGTCACCTCGGACCACGGCGTGACCGAGAGCTACGACCGGCTGGTCATCGCCACCGGCTCGGTGCCCTTCATCATTCCGGTGCCGGGCAAGGACCTGCCGGGCGTGCTCACCTACCGCGACCTCGATGACGTCAACGCCATGCTGCTTGCGGCGCAGTCGCGCGCCAAAGCGGTCGTCATCGGCGGCGGCCTCCTCGGCCTCGAAGCCGCGGCCGGGCTGAAGGAACGCGGCATGGATGTCACGGTTCTGCACGTCATGCCGACGCTCATGGAGCGCCAGCTCGATCCGGCCGCCGGCTATCTGCTGCAGAAGGCCGTCGAGGCGCGCGGCATCAAGGTCATGACCAAGGCCAACACCAAGGCGATTGTCGGCGACGGCAAGGTCGAGGGTGTCGAGCTGATGGACGGCACGATCATCCCGGCGACGCTGGTGGTGATGGCGGTCGGCATCCGCCCGAGCACCGCGCTTGCCAAGGAGGCCGGGCTCGAGGTCAATCGCGGCATTGTCGTCGACGACCGCATGCGGACCTCCGATCCTGCCATCATGGCGCTCGGCGAATGCGCCGAGGTCGGCGGCCACGTCTACGGACTGGTCGCCCCGCTCTACGAGATGGCGCGGGTCGCTGCGGCCGCGCTGGCGGACAGCGAGGACAGGCGCTTCGTCCATTCCGACACGCCGACCAAGCTCAAGGTCACCGGCATCGACCTCTATTCGCTGGGCGACTTCGCCGATGGCGAGGACCGCGAGGAGATCATCCTGCGCGACGCATCGGCTGGCATCTACAAGCGCCTCGTGCTGCAGGACAATCGCATCATCGGCACGGTGCTGTTCGGCGAGACGGATGATGGCGCCTGGTTCAACGACCTCAAGAAGAAGGCGACCGACATCTCCGAGATGCGCGACACGCTGATCTTCGGCCAGGCGTTCCAGGGAGGCGTTTCCTCGGACCCTTTGGCGGCCGTTGCGGCACTGGCGGATGATGCGGAAATCTGCGGCTGCAACGGCGTCTGCAAGGGCAAGATCACCGGCGCGATCTCGGCCAAGGGGCTGACCGGCCTCGACGATGTGCGCGCGCATACGAAAGCTTCGGCCTCCTGCGGCTCGTGCACGGGTCTGGTCGAACAGCTGCTGAAGCTGACGCTCGGCGAAGCGTACAATCCGGCGGCGGTGCAGCCCATGTGCAGCTGCACGAGCCTCGGTCATGACGATGTGCGGCGCCTGATCAAGGCGAAGGGCCTGAAGACAATTCCGGCCGTCATGCAGGAACTCGAATGGAAGACCTCCTGCGGCTGCGCCAAATGCCGTCCGGCGCTCAACTATTATCTGGTCTGCGACTGGCCCGACCAATATGCCGACGACTATCAGTCGCGCTTCATCAATGAGCGCGTCCACGCCAACATCCAGAAGGATGGCACCTATTCGGTGGTGCCGCGCATGTGGGGCGGGGTGACCAGCGCCAACGAATTGCGCGCCATTGCCGATGTCGTCGACAAGTTCGAGATCCCGATGGTCAAGGTCACCGGCGGCCAGCGCATCGACATGCTGGGCATCCGCAAGGAAGACCTGCCGGCGGTGTGGTCCGATCTCGGCAAGGCCGGCTTCGTCTCCGGCCATGCCTATGCCAAGGGCCTGCGCACGGTGAAGACCTGCGTCGGTTCCGACTGGTGCCGCTTCGGCACGCAGGATTCGACCGGGCTCGGCATCCGCATCGAGAAATTCATGTGGGGCTCGTGGACGCCGGCCAAGGTGAAGATGGCAGTGTCGGGATGCCCGCGCAACTGCGCGGAGGCGACCTGCAAGGATGTCGGCGTGGTCTGCGTCGACTCCGGCTACGAGATCCATTTCGCGGGCGCTGCCGGCCTCGACATCAAGGGCACGGAAGTGCTGGGGCTCGTGAAGACCGAGGACGAGGCGCTGGAGGTGATCGTGGCGCTCGTCCAGATGTATCGCGAGCAGGCGCGCTATCTCGAGCGCATCTACAAATGGGCCAAGCGCATCGGCACCGCCGAGATCAAAAAACAGATCCTGGACGATGCCGAGAAGCGCAAAGCCTATTACGAGCGCTTCGTCTTCAGCCAGAAATTCGCGCAGGTCGACCCGTGGTCGGAGCGCGTCTCCGGCAAGGACAAGCATGAGTTCCGGCCGATGGCTTCGGTCGGGTTCGCGGAGGCGGCGGAGTGAGTCGACAGGAAAGAGACCGCATGAACTGGATCGCCATCGGCTCCATCGCCGAAATCCCTAGCCGCGGCGCACGCTGCGTAGCCACCCCGCAAGGCAAGATCGCGGTCTTCCGAACGGCCGACGACCATGTCTTCGCCATCGAGGACCACTGCCCGCACAAGGGCGGGCCGCTGAGCCAAGGCATCGTCCATGGCGCGGCGGTGACCTGCCCGCTGCACAATTGGGTGATCTCGTTGGAGACCGGCAAGGCGCTCGGCGCCGACGAGGGCGCGGTGCGAACGATCCCGGTGAGGGTCGAGGGCGAAATGCTCTTCATCGCGCTCGAAGCGCTGGCCTCAAAAGCGGCCTGAGGCATGGAGGAAGCGCGCGAGGTGAGGACCACCTGCCCCTATTGCGGGGTGGGCTGCGGCGTGCTGGCCAAGGTCGCCGCGGACGGTACGACGACCGTCCGCGGCGATCCCGAGCACCCGGCCAATTTCGGCCGGCTCTGCTCCAAGGGTTCCGCCCTCGCCGAGACACTCGGCCTCGAAGGCCGTCTGCTTCAGCCGGAGATCGGCGGCAGGCAGGCCGGTTGGGACGAAGCGCTCGATCTCGTGGCCGAAAAATTCTCGCGGGCGATCGCCGAGCACGGGCCGGATTCGGTCGCCTTCTACGTGTCCGGCCAATTGCTCACCGAGGACTATTACGTCGCCAACAAGCTGATGAAGGGTTTTGTCGGCTCGGCCAATATCGACACCAATTCGCGGCTTTGCATGGCCTCATCCGTGGCCGGCCACCGCCGTGCTTTCGGCGAGGACATCGTTCCCGGTGTCTATGAGGATTTGGAGTGCGCCGATCTCATCGTGCTCACCGGCTCCAACACCGCCTGGTGTCATCCGGTGCTCTACCAGCGCATGCTCGCAACGCGCCGGGAGCGTGGGACGAAAATCGTCGTCATCGATCCTCGCCGCACCGCGACCGCCGACGAGTGCGACCTGCATCTGGCGCTCGATCCGGGCACGGACGTGCTGTTGTTCAACGGATTGCTCGCGTATCTCGTCCAGAGCGGGAAGAGCGATACCGATTTCATCCGCGACAACACGTCGGGCTTCGACGCCGCGGCCGCGCTGGCCAGCGCCGATGCGCCGTCGATCGCACGTATTGCGAAGGGCTGCGGATTGGCGGCCGCCGATGTCCAGGCCTTCTACGATCTCTTCGCCGACACTGACCGGACCGTCACCGTCTACAGCCAGGGTGTGAACCAGTCGGCGCATGGAACCGACAAGGTCAACGCCATCATCAATTGCCATCTCGCCACCGGCCGCATCGGCAAGCCCGGCATGGGACCGTTCTCGGTCACCGGGCAGCCGAACGCCATGGGCGGCCGCGAGGTGGGTGGCCTGGCCAATCAGCTCGCCGCGCATATGGACTTCGCGGATGAAGCCAACATCGATCGTGTCTCCCGCTTCTGGAAGGCGCCCGACATCGCCCGCCGCGTCGGCCTGAAGGCGGTGGACATGTTCCAGGCGGTCGCCGACGGCCGCATCAAGGCGCTGTGGGTCATGGGCACCAATCCGGCGGTCTCCATGCCGGATGCTTCACGCGTGCGTGCCGCGCTCGCTAAATGCGATTTCGTCGTCGTTTCGGATGTCACCCGCACCGACACCACGCGCTGCGCCGACGTTCTGCTGCCGGCCGCTGGTTGGGGCGAGAAGGACGGCACGGTCACCAATTCGGAACGGCGTATCTCGCGCCAGCGGCCGTTCCTGCCGCCGCCGGGCGAGGCGAGAGCCGACTGGCGCATCGTCTGCGATGTCGCCGCCCGCATGGGCTTTGGCGAGGCCTTCGCCTTCCGGGCGCCGGCCGAGATTTTCCGCGAGCATGCGGCGCTCTCCGCCTTCGAGAACGGGGGCGAGCGCCTATTCGATCTCGGCGGCTTTGCTGATCTTACCGATGAAGACTATTCAACCTTCGCGCCGCGTCTTTGGCCCACGTCGGATCGAGGCGAGCACCAGACGAGATTGTTTGGCGACGGTCGTTTTCCGACGCCCGACGGCCGCGCGCGCTTCGTGGCGGTGCGGCAGGAGGCAACGGCCTTCAGCGTCGATGCCGACTATCCACTTGCCCTGAACACCGGCCGGCTGCGCGATCAGTGGCACACCATGACGCGCACCGGGAATGTGCCGCGTTTGATGGCTAACGTGCCGGAGCCGGCGGTCGATCTTCATCCGGCCGATGCGGCCGCGCGACACCTAAAGGATGGCGACCTCGCCCAGCTTTCAACCCGCTTCGGCTTCGTTCGGGCGAGAGTACGCGTGGCCGACTCGCAGCGGCGTGGCCATGCTTTCCTGCCCATGCACTGGAGCGGACAGTTCGCGGCCAGGGCCGCGGCCGGTCTGCTGTCCTCGCCGGTCACCGATCCGCATTCCGGCCAACCGGAGCTCAAGCATGTTCCAGTCAGGATCGTGCGGGAAGAGACCGGCTGGGCCGGCGTGCTCATCACACGCCGTGATCTGCGGCCGACAGGTTTCGTCCACTGGAGCCGGCATGCGGTCGATGGCGGCTGGGTCTATGAACTGACTGGAACCGAGCCGCCGGACCAGGGGATCCTCCTGGCGCGCAAGCTGCTGGGCGTCAAACGGCGGGACCAGTTGCTCGAATACACCGATCGCCGCGGGCTCGCCTATCGCGCGGCGGCCATCGACGATGGCGGCGCCATGGCCGAGGCCTTGCTGGTCGCCGCTCCAGACCAACTGCCGGCGCGCGACTGGCTGGTGTCCCTGCTCGCCACGCGCCAGAAGCTGTCGACGGCCGACCGCCACGCGCTTCTATCCGGCCGCTCGCCCGTGCCCATGCCGCCTATTGGGCGGGTCGTGTGCGCATGCTTCCATGTCGGCGCCAACCAAATCGCGTCGGCGGTTGCTTCGGGATGCGACAGCCTTGAGGCCATCGGCGAGACGTTGCGCGCGGGCACCAATTGCGGCTCCTGCCGCTCCGAGATACGTGCGATCATCGGCGCCCGCCAGGTGCAGGCGGCGGAGTGAGCCGTGCGCCGGCTAAACCATTTCACCGTTTTACCGAAACGGTGAAATGGTTTATCTTCTTATTTTTACGCAACTCCGGACGGAAAACCGCTCACACTTTTCCTGGATTTGCTCTAGCGGTCCTCGACGATGCGCAGATAGGCCGCCGTCACGAATAGCACGATGAAGCCGAACAGGATGCGGCGGCCGCCTTCGGGCATCTGCAGGATGGTGAGCAGCGTCGTCAGCACGGTCAGGATCAGCGCGCCGATGATGGTGCCGGTATAGCCGCCGCGGCCGCCGAAGATCGAGGTGCCGCCGATGACGGCCGCGGCCACCGAAGGCAGCACCAGCGGTTCGGCGAGCGACAGCGAAGGCGCCTTGATCAGGCCGATATAGAGCAGGCCGGTGATGCCGGCGAGCAGGCTGGAGAGGATGTAGAGCGCGGTGATCACCTGCCAGTAGCGGACGCCGGACAGGCGCGCGGCGCGCTCATTGTCGCCGACGGCATAGAGCAGGCGGCCGAAGCCGGTACGGTTCAGCATGAAGACGATCAGCACGGCCACCGGCACGAACAGGAGAAGCGCATTGGGAAAACCGTAGGTGAGGCCGGTGCCCAGCCAGTTGAGGAAATCCGGGATTTTCGCGCCCGACGCGATCACGGTGCGCTGGTAGACCTGCAGGAAGCCGGTGCCGATCAGGCTGGTGCCGAGCGTCATGATCAGCGGATGCACCCGGAACACGCCGACGCCGATGCCGTTGACGAGGCCGATCAGCACGGCGGGCAGCATGGCCAGCAGGAAAGCCACAGCCGGATCCTGGTTGACGATCTGGGTGGCCATGATGAAGGCGCTCATCGTCGCCACCGTGCCGACGGAAAGGTCGATGCC
Organism: Mesorhizobium sp. M2A.F.Ca.ET.039.01.1.1; assembly: GCF_003998035.1. Lineage (NCBI taxonomy): Bacteria > Pseudomonadati > Pseudomonadota > Alphaproteobacteria > Hyphomicrobiales > Phyllobacteriaceae > Mesorhizobium > Mesorhizobium sp. M2A.F.Ca.ET.039.01.1.1. Next base: position 7,940 of record NZ_RZRY01000080.1, read on the forward strand.
GCCGGTCAGCATGGTCATGCTCTGGCAGCCGGCGAGGATCGCCAGCGGAATGGCGAACTTCGCCGTGTTGGCGAGCCAGCGCTCGTTGACGATGCCGGGGCGCAGGATCTGCAGGATCACCACGAGGATGATCAAGAGGATGATCAAAGGGATCAGCGGCCGGTCCGCCATGAAGCGCTTCAGGCGGCGGCCGAACGAGACGGGCCGGGGCATGGTCGCGATGTCGGTCATGGCGTTGCTCCTGCCGGACGGCTTCGCATGGTGATGAAGGCGCCGAACATCACGACCGCGACCATGATCAAACCTTCGATGATGGCGGTGACGTTCGGATCGATGGCCAGAAGCGTCAGGTCGGTGCGCACCAGCCGCAGCACGAAGACGGCGATGATCGGCCCGAGCAGGCCGCCCTTGCCGCCGCCGAGCGCGACGCCGCCCAGCACCACCGCGGCGACGCTGGCGAGCAGATAAGGCCCGGGTATCGGCGCGCCGATGCCGGTGCTGATGGTGAGCGACAGGCCGCCGAGCGCCGCAAACAGACCGGAGAGCGCATAGGCGATGATCCTGGTGCTGGCCACCGGCACGCCGCTGCGGAAGGCGGCAAGCTCGTTGCTGCCGATGGCGTAGATGGATAGGCCGAGGCGTGAGCGCCTGAGCGGAATCCACACGATGCAGAGGCAGACGACGAGCAGCACCAGCGCCTTCGGCACCCAGGCGTCGGCCCAATCCGGCAGGCCGGGGACCGGCACCGTGCCGATGACGCTGGCCTTCAGCCATTCGGCGGCCGCGCCTCCCGGAGCGCCGAGCACGAGGAGCGCCGCGCCCTGCAGCACGAACAGCATGGCAAGCGTGACGACGATGTCGGGCACGCGGGTCACGACGATGAGGATACCGTTCAGCGCGCCGAGCACCAGCCCCATGGCCAGCACGAAGGGCACGACGAAGAGCGCATATTCCTCGCTGGCGCCGTTCATCATCGAGGCTGCGGTCACGCTCGTCAGCGCCATCATAGCGGCGACCGAAAGGTCAATGCCGCCGGCGATGACGACGACGGTCTGAGCGGCGACGGCGAAGGCGTAAGGCAGAACCGCCCGCGCCAGCGAGCCGAAGTCGCCGCTGCCATAGCCGGGCTGGATCAGCTTGGTGACGACGAAGAGGAAGATCAGCAGGGCAAAGAGGCCGGCGACCCAGCCCTGGTTGCGGAGGAAGCGGCTCATGGCGCGACCTCCGCATCGGAAGCGGGTTTGACCTCGGCAAGGATGCCGACATCGGCCCTAGCGCCGCGCGGCAGGCCGTAAGCTGCGCGCATCAATGCCGCTTCATCGGCCTCTTCCACCGGGAAGGTGTCGACGACACGGCCGCCGAAGATGACGATGACACGGTCGCAGACGCGCTGCACCTCCTCCATCTCGGAGGTGTAGAACAATACCGACTTGCCTTGGCCAGCGAGCTCGCGCAGCAGCTTGTAGATTTCCTGCTTGGTGCCGACATCGATGCCGCGGGTCGGGTCGAAGCAGAGGATGGTGCGGGCGATGGCAGCGATCCAGCGGGCGATGGTCACCTTCTGCTGGTTGCCGCCGGAAAGGCGCTGCACCTCGCCCTGGGCGCGGGTGTCGATCTGCAGCCTGCCGATGGCGCCGGAAACCACAAACTCCTCGCGCCGCATGCGGATCGGCCCCCATTTGCGCAGCCCGGCGCTGAAGGGCAGCGCGATGTTCTCGCGCACCGAACGCTGCAAGGCCAAGGCCTCGGTGCGGTCGCCGGGCACATAGGCGATGCCGGCCTGGATGGCGTCGCTCGGATGCGAGAATTTCACCGGCGCGCCGTCGACGTCGATCGTGCCGCCGGTCGGGCGGATCGAGCCGGCAAGCGCTGCGAAGAGCTCGTCCTGGCCCTGGCCCTCGAGCGCGAAGACGCCGACGACCTCGCCATTGGCGAGATCGAAGGAGACGTCGTTGAGCTTGGTGCCGAGCTGCAGGTTGCGGACGGACAGGCGCGGACGGCCGCCGGCCGCAACCGCCACATCATTCGCCGCTCGCGCGGCGACGCGCGTCTTCTCGATGCGGGTGCCGAGCATCATCTCGACTATTCCTTCCTCGACGCCCGGCTCGATGTCGACGACGCCGACGGTGGAGCCGTCGCGCAGCACGGTGGCGCGGTCGCAGAGCGCGGAGATCTCGACGAAACGGTGCGAGATGAAGATGACCGAGCGGCCGGCGTCACCCTGGCGGCGCACGACTTCCAGCACTTTCTCGGCGAGGTTCGCCGGCAGCGCCGCGGTCATCTCGTCGAGCAGCAGCACGTCGGGCTCGACGGCCAGAGCGCGCGCCAGGTCGAGCACGCGCAGGATGGCCAGAGGGATATGGCGGGCCGTCTCGCGGATGTCGAGGTCGGGAATGCCGAGCTCGCGCACCCATGCGCGGAAGGGCTCGACCGGCGTGCCGGTGAGCCTGAGATTGGAGAGGACGTCGAGATCCGGAATCAGCGACGGTTCCTGATAGACCGGCAGCAGCCCGGCGCGGCGGGCGGCCGCGGGGGAGCGGACATCGAGCTGCTGGCCGCGGATCAGGATGCGCCCTGCATCCGCCTTTATCGCCCCGGTCAGGATCTTCACCAGCGTCGACTTGCCGGCGCCGTTGGCGCCCATCAGCGCGTGGACCTCACCCGGCAGCACGGACAGCGAAGCGTTGCGTAGCGCGGCAACCGCGCCGTAATTCTTAGCCACGCCGGTGGCGTCGAGGAGAGGGCTGGTGGTCAAAGCGTTCTCGATCTGGAGCGTTTCACCGTTTCAAGGAAACGGCGAACCGCTCTATCCTTTTGTTTTTACGCAATTCCGGACGGAAAACCGCTCACACTTTTCCTGGAATTGCTCGAAGGCTCAAACTATGCGTGCCAGATCAAATGGCAAGGACGCCAGACCTTGGTCCGGCGCCCTGCGCTTGCGTTCGGATCAGGCCCTTACTCGCCCGGGCCCTTGCAGGCCACGATCTGGTCCTTGGTGTAGGTCGTCCAGTCCGGGATGGAGATCGAGACCGGCCATTCGGGGCTGAGCGAGGGGTCGACGACGCTCTTCAGCTTGGCCTTGCCTTCCTCGGTGGCGTTCTCCCAGAGCTGCGGCTCGACCAGGACGGTCTGCTGCGCCGGCTTCTTGCCGTCGAGGATCTGCAGCGCGAGCGTCACGCCCGCGCCGCCGATCGAGCCGGGATTGGTGACGGCCGCGCCGACCAGGTCCTTGACCGAGCTCAACTGGCCGACGAAGCCGGCATTGTCGGCGCCCACGACCGGCACCATCGGCGCCTGCTGCTCGACCAGCGCGTCGACGATTACGTTGTCGATGCCGGAGGTCCAGATGCCGTTGATCGGCGTGCCGGTGGCGAGGAAGGACAGGATCTGCTGCTTGGCCTGGTCCTGCTGCCAGCCGGTGAAGACTTCCTGCGCGACCTTCACATCGGGGAATTCGGCGAGCGCCTTCTTGAAACCTTTGTCGCGGTCAGAGTCGGCCGAAGCGCCGGCGGCGCCGCGCATATAGAACACCTCGCCCTTGCCGCCCATCTGCTGGAACAGCCACTTGGCGCCGAGATAGGCATACTGTTCCTGGTTGTTGGAGATGATGTAGGCGGACGGTTCGGTCACCGCCTGGTCGACAGCGACGACGACGATGCCGGCCTTGGTGGCTTCCTCGAGGCCTGCCTTGATGCCGGCCGGATCGGCCGGGTTGACGACAATGGCGTCGACCTTGGCGCTGATCAGGTTGCGGATGTCCTCGAGCTGGCCGGCGGCGTCGGTGTTGCGGTGAGCGATGTTGAGCTTCGCCACTTCACCGGAAGCGAGCGCCTGCGCCTTCATCGCGCAGATCATCTCCTCGCGCCAGCCATTGCCCTGCACTGTGTTGGAAATGCCGATCGTGTATTTGCCGGCGGCGGCCGAGGCGCCTACCGAGGCGAGCAAGGCGGCGCCGGCAAGTAGCGAGGCCACGGTCAGATGTCTTTTCATGTCAGTACTCCTCCACATTGATCTTTTCAGTTCAGTCGATTGTTCAGCTCAGTTCCAGGGCGCCGACATGGTCGGCGCCAAGCTTTTCGTCATTTGACGAAGGGGTGCAGCACGTCGCGGGCAAGCAGGAAGCCGCGCTTGACCTTTTCATCCGTCCCCTCGAAGCGCCGGTCCTCATGCTCGATGATGACCGGGCCGTCATATCCGGCCCGGTAGAGGCCCGAAAAAATCCTGCTCCAGTCGATGTCCCCAAGCCCCGGCATGCGCGGCACCTGCCAGCCTATGCCAGCCGAGAGGATTCCGCGCTCGTACAAACCATCATGATCAATCATCAGGTCCTTGGCATGCACGTGCAGCATGTTCTTGCCGAACTCGCGGATGAAGCGCTCCTTGTCGATCATCTGCCAGACGAGATGCGAGGGGTCGAAATTCATGCCGACTTCGCCGCCCCAGGCTTCGAGGATGCGGCGCCAGACGTAAGGCGAGTAGGCGATGTTGTGCCCGCCCGGCCATTCGTCATAGCTGAAGATCATCGGGCAATTCTCGAAAGCGAGTTTCACACCGTGTTCGCGGGCGTGGGCGATGATCGCCGGCCAGACCTTTTGCGCGTCCTCCCAATTGGCGTCGACAGTCTTCGAGGCGTCGCCGCCGCAGAAGGTGTTGACCAGCGAGACCCCCATGCGGCTCGCCAGCACGATCACCTTCTTCAGGTGACCGATCACCGCCTCGCGATGCGCCCGGTCGGGATGGAGCGGGTTGGGATAGAAGCCGAGGCCCGAGATGGCCAGGCCCTTGCCGGCAAGCCCGGCGGCAATATCCTTGGCTTCAGCGGCCGAGATGTCCACATCGATATGGCTGGTGCCGGCATAGCGGCGGCTGGCCCCGGAAGTCTTCGGCCAGCAGGCGATTTCCAGCGCCTCGAAACCGGCCGAACGCGCCCAATCGGCGACGTCGCCGAGAGCAGTATCCGGAAATGGTGCCGTGAGCAGTCCAAGTTTCATGATGCCTCCCAATACCAAACTATGCAGATCGAGCCGGCTGGTTCAATGGCGCCTCTGTTGGCCCAGAGCAGACTTGTCTGACGAAGCCCATCGGATCGTTCGAGAGCAGGCCGTCGAGGCCGGCGACGACATGCGCGCGGAAAGTCGCGTTGGCGGCCAAGGACGGGTCGAAGATAGCGTCGATTGCCAAGATCGCGTCGGCGAGCAGTTTGCTGTCCGAACCAACGCGGTCGGCGATCGCCGCGATCCTGCCGGCGAAGGGGTCGGACACCTGCCAGGCGCGGCCGAAGCGCGCCGATGCCTTGATCAGATAGGCCATCCAGCCTGCCACGGGAACCGAAAGAAGCTCGATGCTCCCACCCTTCACCAGGCGGTCGCGGATCGGGTTGAGCAGGCGCTGCACGATCTTCTGCGAGCCGTCGGTGGCGATCTGGTGATTGCGGTGGCGAATCGCCGAGTTGGTGAGGCGCGACAGGCTCTGCTCGACATAGGCCGCCGGCGCAATGCCGGGGACCGGCATCAGCGTCGGCAGTGTTTCCTCGGTCAGCATGCGGCGGACGAAGCCTGCCAGAAGCGGGTTGGCTATCGCCTCGAACGTATGTTCGAAACCGCCCAAAACCCCGAGATAGCTGAGCGTCGTCTGGGCGCCGTTCAGCACCCGCATCTTGAGATGCTCGAACGGCGTGACATCGTCGACGAAGGCCGCGCCGACAAGGTCCCAGCGCGGCACGCGTCCGGCGAAGCGGTTCTCGATCACCCATTGGCGGAAACGCTCGCCGACCACGAGGGCGCTGTCATGGTAGCCATAGCGCTGCTCGACCGTATCGATATCGGCCGCGGTCGTCGCCGGCGCGATGCGGTCGACCATGGCCGAAGGGAAGGCGACATTGGCTTCGATCCAGTCCGCCAGCTTGCCGCCGCGCCGCTCTGCGAACGCACGCACGACATTGCCAAGAATGGTGCCGTTGGTGGGGATGTTGTCGCAGGACAGCAGCGTCACCGGGCGGCCATGCGTGGCTATGCGCAGTTCCAGCGCCTGTGCCAGGATGCCGGGCACGCTGCGTGGCGTTTCCGGATTGGCGAGATCGTGGACAATATCGGGATGGTCAAGGTCGAGCGCGCCGCTCGACGGGATGTGGCAATAGCCTTTCTCGGTCACCGTCATGGTGACCATCTCGATCTCGGGCGAGGCGAGCACCTCCAGCGCCGGCGCGGCACTCTCCTGGCTGTCGACGACGCGCACGATGCTGCCGATGATACGCGCCTCGACTTCGTCGTTCTGGCGGAGGAGCCGCGTGTAAAGGCCGCCTTGCCGGCCGAGCGTATCGGCAAGCAAGGGAGGGCGGACGTTGATGCCGATCAGTCCCCAGCGGTCGAAATCCTTCGCCAGCAGGTCGTCGGTGTATTCGGCCTGATGGCAGCGGTGGAAGGCGCCGACGCCGATATGGGCGATGCCGGGCCTCAACGCCCTGCGATCGTAAGCCGGCTTGCGGCCTTCGGATGGCAAGCGGCCGAGCAGGGCAGGGCTGAGGCTTTCGGGCGATGACGCGCTCACCGGTTGGCTCCGATCACCCATTGCTCTTGATCGACCAGCGTGCCGGTCATCGGACCGGCGGCGTCGGAGAGCAGGAAGACGGCAAGATTGGCTATGTCGGTCACGGAGAACAGCCGGCCGAAGGGCTGCGTCGCATTGGCGGCGTCGAGCCAGCCCGAACCCTGGCCGAGCGTGTCGGCCTGCATGATCCGTTCGGCCGGAGTGTCGGTCCAGCCGACATTGATGCCGTTGACGCGGATGCTGTCGAAGCGGTGGGCGTTGGCGGCGTTCTTGGTCAGCGTCGCCAGAGCGCCCTTGGTGGCGGAATAGACGGCAAGCTCCGGCGTGCCGCAATGCGCGTTGATCGACAGGATGTTGACGATAGCGCCGCCCTGTCCGCGCTTCTTCATGTCGGCGATCGCCGCCTGCATGAGGAAGAAGGGCGCGCGGGCGTTGACCGCAAACAGCGACGCCCAATCGTCGAACGTGGCGTCGGTGAAGGACGCGCGATCGGTGAGGCCGGCGGCGTTGACGAGACCGTCGATGCGGCCGAAGCGTTCAATGCAGGCCCCGGCCAACCGCGCCGGGGCTTCGGGATCGCCGAGATCGGCCGCAGCGAAGACGGCAGCAGCGCCCATGGCCGTGAGCTCGGCGGCGACAGCATCGCCGCGCTTCTGGTCCCGGCCGGTGATCAGC
>NZ_RZRY01000810.1:0-2563 GCF_003998035.1 Mesorhizobium sp. M2A.F.Ca.ET.039.01.1.1
GATCAGCGCATGCAGCGGCGCGTTGAAATCCGGCGTTCCGCCGGGTGCGTCATGCACCTCGCCGTCGGTGATCATGATCGCGCCGCCGATGCGTGACGGCGGCACGTCGCGGAAGGCGCCCTCCAACGCGCTGAACAGCCTGGTTTCGGTGCGTTCGTCAGCGGCTTCGGACTTGCCGGCCTCGACGACGCGGACATCGAATTGCTTGAAGCGGCCGAGACGCTCCTGCATCCCGGCCAGCGCCTCGTCGGTTTGCCTGGCGCGGTCGCCGATATCCTGGCTCTGGCTGCGATCGACGATCAGCGCGACGACGCTCTTCAGAGCCTCGCGCTCCTCGGCGAGGAACACCGGGTTGAGCAAAGCCGCGGCAAGCGCGAGCAGCGCGATGAAGCGCAATGCCGATCCGCGCTGGCGGAACCACAGGCCGACCAGCGCCAGCAGAAGCAATGGCACGAAGAGCAGGCCGAAGAGCGGCCAGGAGACGAGCGGTTCGAAGGAAATCGACCAGTTCACGATCTACTGCCCCAGCCGTTCGAGCAGCACGGGCACATGCACCTGGTCGGATTTGTAGTTGCCGGTCAGCATGTACATCATGATGTTGACGCCGGCGCGCAGCGCATAGACGCGCTGCATCGGGTCCGGCGGCACGGTCGGCAGCATCGGATCGCCGTTCTCGTCGACCGCCCAGGCGCCGGCGAAATCATTGGCGGTGATCATGATCGGCGAGACGCCGTCGCCGGTGCGCACGGGGCGGTTCTCGGTGTTGCTGGCGTCGAGCGAGGCCTCGACCCACAACGGGCTGCCGCTGAAGCGGCCGGGGAATTCCGGCAGGATGAAGAAGGATTTGGTCAGCACGTGGTCCGAAGGCACCGGTTCCAGCGGCGGCACGTTGAGATTGGCGAGGATGTCGCGCAACCGCTCGGTCGCCGGACTTGCCGAGCCGGCGCCGATGCCATTGGAAAACTGGTCGCGCGTGTCGAACAGGACCGTGCCGCCCTGCTGCATATAGGCATCGATGCGGGCGATCGCCGCCTGGCTGGGCATCGGCGCCGATGCATCGATCGGCCAGTAGATCAGAGGAAAGAAGGACAGTTCGTCCTTGGCGATGTCGACGCCGGCCGGCGGGCCGGGCTCGAGCGCGGTCTTCTCGATCAGGAAACGGGTCAGGCCTTCAAGGCCGGCACGGCTGATCGAATCGACGCCGGGTTCGCCGGTGATGACATAGGCGATGCGGGTCTTCGAAATGTCGTCGACCGCCTGGGCGTCGCCTGGCTTCGAATCGTCGGCGCGGGCGAGATCGGCGTGGCCGAAGAGGCCGCTGAGCACGACCAGGACGGCGGCTGTGGTCGCCACGGCCGCGCGGCGCGGCCGGCGCGCCAGCAGGCCGCCCATCCAGAATACGGCCAAGGTGTCGAGCGCCATCAGCAGGAGCGCGACGGCGACCAGCGGCCCCTTGAGGTTTTCCGACTCGTCGAAGGCATAGGGGATGGCGGTCACCGGCAGCGAAATCTGCGGGCGCACCAGCGGCGCGAAGGTGCTCGATGCCTCGAGTAGATTGTGCGCGAAGACGCCCGTCTCGGAGCCGTAAAGGCCGGGCGGGTTCTCCAGGGTCACCGGCAGCGGGCCGGCGCCGGGCACCAGCGGCCGGGCATCTGGCGGGGGCGGCGTCAGCATGCCGTCGGCGCCGATCATGCGGTAGGGTGCCAGCGACGCGGCGGTGGCTTCGGCATTGGCGATCGCCGCGCCCTGGTTGCGCGACAGCTGCACGACGCGCCGCAGCATCTCGACGAACGTGCCGGAGATCGGCAGGTTCGACCAGGTCGCCTCGGGCGTGACATGGAAGAGCACCAGCGTGCCCTTGTCCTTCTTCATGCCTGTCACCAGCGGCGTGCCGTCGGCAAGCGTGGCCCAGGTGCGCTCGACGATGTCGGGCGTCGGCTCGGCCAGAACCTGCCGGCTGACCGTCACCTCGGAGGGCGGGGAAAGATCGGCGAAGGGACCGTTCTTCGGGAATTCGGTGACCGCCTGCGGTGTCGTCCAGGATAGCGCACCGCCGAGCGCGCGCTCGCCGCTGCGCAGCCGGACCGGCAAAAGGTCGTCGTCATTGCCGGCCGCGGCAAGACGCGGGCCGGCAAAGCGGACCAGCGTGCCGCCCTTGTCGACCCAGTCGACCAGACGCTGCCTGACCTGCTCCGGGATGGTGCCGACATCGGCCATGATGATCATCGCCGGTTTCTGGTCGAGAAGCTGCGGAATGGCGTCGGTGAGGTCGGCGCTCGACGGCTCGACCAGGTCCGCGAAGGGCTGCAGGGCGCGGCGGATATAGTAGAGCGGCGACAGAAGCGGCTGCGCCTGGTCGGCCTCGGCCTGAGACAGCAGGCCGACACGGCGTCGTTTCGAGCTTTCGTCCAGCACCCGTACCGCGCCCGCCTGGTGCTCGCCGTCGAGCGCGATCGAGGCGAAATCGTTGCGCAGCTCGAAGGGAACCGCCATCGTCGCCGTGGCGGCGGCTTCGCCCGGCGCGAAGGTCAGCGTCGCGTCGGCGATGCGGCGGCCCTTGTCG
>NZ_RZRY01000811.1:0-2557 GCF_003998035.1 Mesorhizobium sp. M2A.F.Ca.ET.039.01.1.1
GAATAAGACCTGGCGACGAAGCGCGCCGGAGCTATCGTCCGCGGCGATCACGGCGCCATCGTGGTCAGGCGTCCGTGCCGGAGCCGCCCGATCTGCCGATGCCCGACTTGGTGTTGCCCGACTTAGTGACGTCGTTCTGGGAGTTGCTCGTTCGGGAGCCTTCGCCATAGCCGCTCATATGCCTTAGCCAAGCCACGAGATAGGCCGCGGCCGAAGCCACGGTCAAGACCCCGGTCAGCAATATGAGCGCGGTCCGCAGTGGGCCGAGTTGCACGGCAAAGGCCAGCTCGCCCAGCACCAGCGCCGCCAGCACGATCTGGGCGGCGGTGTTGGCCTTCGAAACGAAGAGCGGCTTCACCTCGACCGGATTGCTCATCACGCTGGACAGGAGCACGGCGCAGACGATGAGCCCGTCACGCGAAACCATCATGACCACCAGCCAGAGCGGCAGTTCGCCGGCGAAGCCCATGACGACGAAGACCGAGACAAGCAGGAGCTTGTCGGCGATCGGATCGAGATAGGCGCCCAGGCGGGACGACTGGTTCCAGCGGCGCGCGATGAAGCCGTCGACGCCGTCGGAGATGCCGGCGACGAGAAAGCCGGCGAAAGCCCAGCCCCAAAGCGACTGCAGCATGGCCAGCACCACGGCGGGCACGAGCAGCAGCCGCATGATCGTGATCATGTTGGGAAGGGTCACGTGATGTCCCGTCGTGTCTTTTGTTGGGAAAAAGATGAGGGAGATGGGAGATTGGCGCAAGTGAGGAACTGCCGATCTTCCCCTCGTGGGGAGATGGCCGGCAGGCCAGAGGGGGCGCGAAGGAACGCCGACTTTTGGACCAACAGACCTGCAGGGAAGCTGATAGGCTGCATGCCACGGGAGGCGCACATGGCGGTCAACATCAACGTTTACTGGGGTCCAAGGAAACGGACAGCCAAGGATTCGATCCCACAACTTCAAGCGCATTTCCGAGCATTGGCTATTGCCGACGAAAGACTCGCTAGCTGGGCTCCGCTGGGAAGGTCTCTTAAAAAGGCGATGGCGTCCGAACCTATCGACACATCGGCAGCCAGTAACCTGCAGCACCTGCTGGAGAAAGGCCAGAACAAGACGGACATCGCCCCGCGCCAACCCATTCCGGAATTGGGTTACCGCGTCTCCCTCTGGAACCAGCGCCGGGGAAACGTGGAAGCGTCAACGTCGATCCATTGCGGGGCGTATTCCGAGTATCTGTCACGAGACAGTCAGAACAATGCTTGTCTGGAGCTTAACTGCATGGCAGGGGCCGAGCCTTTTGGGGCGGAAGTCCTGCTCGCCCTATTCCATAGATTCGTCGAAATCTGGAAACCCGACTGGGGTTCGATTTGGCGCGATGTCCAGGAAGGACATCCGGCCAGCAGCCGCGAGCATCCAACGCGCGTTCAATATGCGTTTTACCAACAGCAGGGCTTGGCATCGCAAGGACGAACCGTGGGAAAGGAGGTTGGTGTTCCCCAGGGGCGTATGTGGGTGGATGAAACGGCAGCACCCATTCTAGAGGAAGTTTGACTGCCATAATCGCAGAGTTGGCGGACACGCCTTTGACCTACCGGACATCTCCCCGGGAGATTGGCACTGGTCTCGGCTTTCGCCAATCAACCCCGCACTTTCCTCGGAAACAACATCACTCACCTGCGCGTCATCCTTGCTCCCCGAAACCATTCATGCGAAGAGCCCGCAATGACAAACAGGGACGAGCCGACGATGAGCAAGGGCGATCCGGCCAAGCGCAAGAACGGGCTCACCTATGCCGAGGCGGGCGTCGATATCGATGCTGGCAATCTGATGGTCGAGAAGATCAAGCCGCTGGTGCGCGCGACGCGCCGGCCGGGCGCGGATGGCGAGATCGGCGGCTTCGGCGGCCTGTTCGACCTCAAGGCCGCAGGCTTCACCGATCCGGTGCTGGTCGCGGCCAATGACGGCGTCGGCACCAAGCTCAAGATCGCCATCGATGCCGGCAAGCATGACACGATCGGCATCGACCTCGTCGCCATGTGCGTCAACGACATCGTCGTGCAGGGCGCCGAGCCGCTGTTCTTCCTCGACTATTTCGCCACCGGCAAGCTCGATCCGGACCAGGGCGCCGCGATCGTCGGCGGCATCGCCGAGGGCTGCCAGCAAGCCGGCTGCGCGCTGATCGGCGGCGAAACGGCCGAAATGCCCGGCATGTATCACGACAAGGACTACGACCTTGCCGGTTTCGCGGTCGGCGCGGCCGAGCGCGGCCAGTTGCTTCCCACAGACGACATCGTCGAAGGCGACGTGCTGCTTGGCCTTTCCTCCTCCGGCCTGCACTCCAACGGTTTTTCGCTGGTGCGCCGCATCGTGGCGGCGAGCGGTCTTGCCTGGAGCGATCCGGCGCCGTTCAACGAAGAGCTCAGCCTCGCCGAGGCGCTGCTCGAGCCGACGCGCATCTATGTGAAGTCGATCCTGAAGGCTATCCGCAACACGCATGGCATCAAGGCGCTGGCCCACATCACCGGCGGCGGTTTCCCGGAAAACATCCCGCGCGTGCTGCCC